>NZ_JBEZBE010000002.1:0-151557 GCF_040646935.1 Streptomyces sp. NPDC044984 | reverse complement strand
GGAGCAGGAACAGGAGAAGGAGGCCGCGAAGGCGGAGCAGGAACAGCAGAAGGCGGAGGCCGAGCAGGAGAAGGCTGCCGCGAAGGAGGAGCAGGAGGCGGCGAAGGCGGAGGCCGAGCAGGAGAAGGCTGCCGCGAAGGAGGAGCAGGAACAGGAGAAGGAGGCCGCGAAGGCGGAGCAGGAACAGCAGAAGGCGGAGGCCGAGCAGGAGAAGGCTGCCGCGAAGGAGGAGCAGGAGGCGGCGAAGGCGGAGGCCGCGCGGGAGCAGGAGGCGGCGAAGGCGGAGGCCGCGCGGGAGCAGGAGGCGGCGAAGGCGGAGGCCGAGCAGGAGAAGGCTGCCGCGAAGGAGGAGCAGGAGGCGGCGAAGGCGGAGGCCGAGCAGGAGAAGGCCGCCGCGAAGGAGGAGCAGGAGGCGCAGAAGGCGGAGGCCGAGCAGGAGAAGGCCGAGGCCGCGCGGCAGCAGGAGCAGGCGCGTACCGAGCAACTCGAAGAGCAGCGGCAGGCCAGGCTGGAGGCCGAGCAGGCCAAGAACGAGGCGCAGGCCGAGTACGAGCAGCAGAAGGCCGACGCCCAGGCGGAACGCGACGCGGCCGAGCAGCAGGCCGATCAGCAGCAGGCGGAAGCCAAGCAGGAGTACGAGCAGCAGAAGGCCGAGGCCCAGGAGGAGCGGGAGCAGGCTCGTGAGCAGGCCGAGCAGGAACGGGCCGAAGCCGAGCAGGAGTACGAGCGCCAGCTCGCCGACGGGGTGAGCGAGGACACCGCTCGGGAGGACTACGACCGCCGGATCGCCGAGATCGACGCCGCCGAGCAGGCAGCCGTGGACGAGGCCGACGCCGCGGAAGCCGAGGCGAAGCAGGAGTACGAGCAGGAGAAGCAGGCGGCCCAGGAGACCCGGGAGCAGGCGCGCGCCGACGCCGCGCAGGCTCGCCAGGACGCCCGGACGGCGTACGACGCGCGGATGAACGAGATCCAGTCCGCGTACGACACCGCTCAGCAGGGCACGGACTACGACGAGTTGATCCGGGAGCGCATCGCGGCGCTGCCCGAGCACGACGACGCCTCCGCTTATCTGCCCGCTGCCACCTCCGCCGCTTCCCCTTACGCCTCGGCCTTCACCGACAACCTCTACAACCAGGACGACCTGTCCTCCGCACTCGGCCGCTCCCAGGACGCCACCGCCGGCTCGGCGGGCACCTCGGCCAGTCCGTACTCGGGTACCGGCTCCCCGGGGATGATGTCGCCGATGGCCCAGGGCGCGGGCGCGGGCGGCGGTACGGCCGGAGAACGTGTCCGCACCGTCGTCGAACCCACCACCGCTCGGACCGCACGGGCCGACAGCGCTGCCCAGACCGTCGAGGACGAGGAGCACACCGTCGCGACCCGAGGCATGCAGACGTCGAGCAGCACACCGTTCATCCCTCCGATGGGCGCCCCCATGGGCGGTGCCCCCATGGGTGGAGGACAGCCGCAGACGGAGAGCCAGGGGGACCGGGAGCGCACGGCCTGGCTGCCGGAGGACGAGGACGTGTGGGGCACCGACGAGGGCGGCGTGCCGCAGGCGCTGGGCCGATGACGGCCTCGCTGTCCACCGTAGGCCCGGCCCCACCCCACCACCACACCGGACGACTTGAGAGGAACGTGCGTTGAGTCAGTCGATGGAGGACCGGCTCGCCCGGGTCATGGCGCGGCTGAAGGAGACCGAGGAGGCCGTGGCACGGGCGCAGCACACCCTGGACCAGGCCTCGGCTACCGCCCATTCGTCCGACCGGTCCGTACGGGTGACCGTCGGGGCCAAGGGCGACGTGACGCAACTGGAGTTCCTCGACGGCAAGTACAAGACCATGCCACCGGCGAAGCTCTCGGGCGTCGTGCTCGAAGCCATGAACGCCGCCCGCGCACAGATGGCCCGGCAGGTGGTCGACCTGGTCAGCCCTGTCATCGACCGCTCTCCGGGCGACAGCGGCCTGAAAGACGTGAACGTGGACTGGAACGACGTCTTCGGCTCGCTCCTGGAAGACCCCGCCCGGTCCACGGCCCGCACACCCATGAGCCGGCTGCGTGACGAGATCCACGAAGACGAAGAGGACGTTCCGGCGGACCCGCCCGCCGGGAACCCGAGGGAAAAGAAAGGGATGTAGCCATGGGATCCACTTACTCGGCGGACGTGTCGGAGATCAAACAGCGGTCGAAGGGGATCGGGACCGCGGTGGAACAGTGCAAAGCCATCGTTCCCGAATTCCATCGTGCCAACGCCGCGCACGCCGGCTGGTGGGGGCAGGAAGGGGAAGGTGACGACTTCGCCGATCAGGTGGGTCCGCAGGTTCGTGAGGAAGAGGAAAAGATCACAGAAGCGCTGACCGCTATCACCAACGCCTTCACGGGCCTGGTCGACGCGGTGTTCGCCGAGGCGGAACAGACGAGTCTGCCGCAGACGCAAGCGCTTGACAGCTTGCACCAGGCCTCCGCAGCCGCTGCCGGAACCGGAGCGAAGCACTGACATGATCGGCATTCCCTCCGGCCTGGAGAAGTTCGTCGAGGTCGCCACCGGCGCGAGTCTGCCCACCGGCGATCCCAACGCGGCCTTCTCCAGCAGGTATGCCCTGACCCGTACGAGCCAGTCCCTCCGTGACTGGTCGAGGGCCATCGGGGATGCGGTGAACGCCGTAGGGAATGAGTTGCCCGAGGACGTGGGCCGGGCTTTCAAGGAGGGCGTCAAGAGCCTCATCGACGACCAGGGCGTCGATCACCTGGCCAAGATGGCCGACGACCTCGAAAAGCGCGCGGACAACCGGAGCGATCTCTCCTTCAGTCTGCGCGAGGCGCAGTACGAGGTGCTGATCGAGTGGTACAGCCTGCTGTTCGAACTGACCATCATCGCCATCACTTCCGCCTTCACCGGCGGTACCTCGGCCCTGCAGGTGGCCGCGGCCCGCGCGCGGGCGGCAGCGGCGATCATGATGATCCTCGCTCGGCTCAACCGGGCGATCCCCACGCCGCTGTCGATCGTGCTCGAATCGGTGCAGGAGGCGTTCACCACCTTCGCCGCGCAGGTCATGTCGATGTCCCTGCCGTCAGGTGAGATGCAGCGCAAGAAGTTCGACGGGGCAGACATCGGCAAGTCCGCTGTCATGGGCGCTTTCGCGGGACTCTTCGGAGGGGCCTTCTCGCAAGCGGTCGATCCGATCGCGAAGAACTTGCTGAAGGACGGAGCGAAGTGGAAGAACGAGACGTTCGAACTCGCGACCTCCTTCGTCAACGAGGGACAGGCCGAAACCTTCGCCGAGGCTTTCACCAAGCTCGCTTACGAAGGGAAGTTCACCCTCAGTCTCAACACGGCCCTTAACGCGGGCCTCAGTGGCGCTTTCCATCAGGCGGCTGACACCGCGCTGAGCGAGGGCGGCCTGAAGTTCCACGAGAAGGTCTTCGGCAAGAACACGTTCAACGACACCGACTCTGCCGGGGCCGGGGCCGGTTCCGGTGGTGCCGCGGCCGGTGGTTCCGCCGCTTCCGGGTCGACGGGCGACGGCGGGACCGGAGCCGGTGCCGACACCACGGGGGCCTCCTCCGATGCCGGCGGGACGGACGTCGACGACCTGCCGTACACACCCCCTTCGACCGGCGTCGACGACACGCCGTACACGACACCCACCGTTTCGGGCTCCGGTGTGAGCGGCGAGGATTCCGTCGATGCGGCGGCGACCGGCCCGACGGCGACCGCCCCGATCGTGTCCGTCCCGACGGTGACCGCCCCAATCGTGACCGGCCCGTCGGCGATCACCCCGGTGACAACCGAGCCGGTGGATTCCGCCGTGGACTTCCCGGGCGTGTCCGTCCTCCCGTTGTCGACCGGCGTCCAGCAGCCCTCGCCCATCGCCTCAGCGGTCCCCCCGGCCGGCTCCACGGCCACGTCGACGGCCACTCCCGCCGCGGACCCTGCGGACGCGTACGACCCTGCGGATACGTACGGTCCTGGCAGTGGTGTCGACCCGTCGGACGACGCGGCGTCCGTGTTCAGTGATGTCAGCGCGTTGAGCAGTCCGGTGGATGTCGACACCGCCAGTGAGGTCAGTGGCTTCACCGACGTTCCCACCGCCTCCGCTGACGTGGGCAATCTCGATGACGTCAGGGACGTCCTGCCGGTGTTCGAGGACGACTCCGCCGTCGGGTCCGTCGCCACGGAGGACACCGCGGTCACGTACGACCCCGCGGTTACGTACGGTCCTGGCAGTGGTGTCGACCCGTCGGACGACGCGGCGTCCGTGTTCAGTGATGTCAGCGCGTTGAGTAGTCCGGTGGATGTCGATACCGCCAGTGAGGTCAGTGGCTTCACCGACGTTCCCACCGCTTCCACTGACGTGGGCAATCTCGATGACGTCAGTGACGTCCTGCCGGTGTTCGAGGACGACTCCGCCGTCGGGTCCGCCGCCACGGAGGACCCCTGGGAGCAGAGCGGTCCATCCCCTCGTACGGCGGTCGACGCGGTCGACGCGGTAGAGGGCTCCGTGCCGACGAGCGGGATCACCGATTCGGTCCTCTCGGCGCTCACCCCCTCCGCTGCCTCCTCGTTCGGGGACACCGGTCTGTCCGGCTCCGACTCCACAGCGGCCGCCGGCACGGACGTATCGGTTCCCGTCACGTCGGGCAGTGCCCCGGTGGACGTCGACAGCCCGGCAGGGACGGGCGTCGACGCCGTCGTGCCGCCCGCCGTACTGACGGACACGGACCCCGTCGCCGCCGACTCCTCGCCCGTATCCTCCAGCACACCGCGCGCGGAGACGGGGAACACGTCCCCCCGACAGGACGGGTCCGATTCCCCCGCCACCCGGCCGACCGGCCGCACCGAGACGCCTGTCTCCGTAGCCGGCCAGCAGTCACCGCTCGCCGCCCCGGAGCCGACGCTCCAGACCTCCGGCGACACCACCGACCCACAGCCGAACACCGGCCCGTCCCGCGCGCCCGACGTCGAGGCGGAGCACACCCGGCCGGACCGGTCGACGTCCGACGACGCCGGCACTCCTCCGGTCGACGTCTCCCGGCCCGCGGCGACCGTGGTCGCCGGGGACGACACCGCTGCGGCCACGGACGTGACGTCGTCGTCGGTGGGCGCCCCTGTCGCGGGCGGGACGGTCAACGGCCCCGTCCATCAGGTGGCGCAAGGACGCGCGGACCAGCCTCAGACTGTCACGGCACCCCAGGGCCCGGACTCCGGCCCGACCACCGACGGCACGCCGCCGCGGAACACCTCGCTCCCCGGTACCGCCCCCGCGAGCACACCGCCGGTCACGCCGACCGATGTACGCGTCGACGCCACCGATGTACGTGCCGGCGACACCGGCATACGCGTCGGCGACACCGACGTCCCGCCCGCGCCCACCGCCCCGGCCGTCCCTACTGGTGCCACGGGCCCGACCGCCCTCACCGGTTCCACGGGCCCGGCCGTCCCTACTGGTGCCACGAGCCCGACCGTCCCTACCGGTCCGGCCAACCCCGCCGGCTCAGCCGCCCCCACCGGTCCGGCGTCCCCCGCCAACCCGACGACAACCGCCACCCCTTCCGTATCCCCGGACTCGTCCGCCTCCGCCAGGCAGCCCGTGCGCAGTGGCCCGTACTCCTATGTGGCCACGCCTGTGCACACCACCGCGACGGCGACGGACCACGGTATCCGGCCGCCCCATCCGTCCGAGACCGTCTCCAGCTCCGCATCCGCCTCCAACTCCGCACCCGCCTCCACTCCTGCCACCGCCACGGCCACCGCCACCGGCTCCACCACCCCCTCCCGTACCTCCTGGGCCCACTCCGGCGAACGCCGGACGGCGGCCTTCACCGCACCGCCCAGAGGGGCCGCCGCACGGCCCGCTCCCTCGCGTGAGGCGACGCGGCCTCGCGGTGACTGGGCGCACCCGCCGGTACAGGTCAGGCCGATCCTGCGGGCGGACGGCACGGGCCTCGGCGGAGCCATGTCCTTCTCGGCCAAGGACCTGGCGCTCCGCGAGCCGGTGTACGGCAAACTGTCGGAGCAGTCGAGGTTCTACCAGTGGCGACTGGACCAGACCGGCAAGCGGGTCGGCGCCTGGCGGGACCTGCCCGAAGGGTTCGCCGGTTCCTTCCAACTGGGGCTCCACCACGACCACCGGGGCTTCCACGCGGTGGACGGCGAGGGACGCGACGTCGTACTCAGCGCCACCGAGCTGGGACAGGCGCTGCTGGACTTCCCCGCGCTCCTGCGGGGCTTCGACACCCTCACCCTGTTCGCCTGCACGGCCGGCGCGGACCGGCCCGCCGCCGGGAACGCGACGGCCCTCGCGGACGCCCAGATCATCGCCGACATGACGGGCCTGAACGTCCTCGCACCCACCGGTGAGGTCACCTTCGCCGAGTCGGGCATCCACCTGAAGCACGACGCCGACGGCCGGGAGACCGTGTGGCGCCGGTTCCGCCCTTCGGGCACTTCTCCCCGCCCCGGACCCGCTCCCTCCCCGGCCGGAGAACCGGCCGCCCGGCGCGACGGGCGGCCCGCTCCCTCGTACCCGCCCGCCCGCTCTTGGAACACCCCGGCGGACGCGATCTCGGTCGGCGCCTACGAACTCGAACTCGCCGGCCTGCTCGCACAGTTGCTCGGTGCGGGGAACGTGGACGCCGACCAGGTGATGGACGTCTTCCGGCGGTATGTCTCCGCGGTGGGTCCGGAGCTGTCGGACGACTTCGCGGCGGCGTTCGAGAGGTACACCGGTGAGTCGGTCGCGCAGGCGCTGCACCGGGCCCTGGCCGAGGGCCGGATGGACGGCGGCGGTCACGAGGCGGTGCTGCGGGCGCTCGGTCTGTCGTCCCCGTTCGCCGTTGTCCCCCCGAGCCTCGCGGAGGCTTCCGCGCGTCGCCAGTCCGCCTCCGCCACCGCTCTGGACGACACCTTCGCCGCGCAGCTCGCCGGTCTGCTGAGCCGTCAGCAGGTGAACACCGGCCGGGTGCTCGGCCTGTTCCAGCGACGTGCGTCCACGGCCGGCCCGGAGCTGTCGGCCGACGTCGCGGCGGCGTTCGAAGCGCACACGGGGGAGACGGTCGCGCAGGCGCTGCACCGGGCCCTCGCGGAGGGCCGGATGGACGACGCCGGCTACGAGGCGGTCCTGCGGGGCCTCGGCTTCTCCTCGTCCTTCCCCGTCACCGGCCACGAGATGGTCCCCGTCGCCGTCGATCCCTTCACCGACCCCGCGCACCTGCCCGAGGTGGGCGCCTTCGCGCTGAGGCTGACCGAGCTGCTGAACGGACACCAGGACGGCGAAGGGGCACTCGCGCTGCTGACCGGCCTCGACCGTGACCTGCCCAAGATCTGGGCCGTCTCGGACGCCTTCCACGACATGAACGGCATCGGCCTGCGCGACATTCTGCTCGCGCGGCTGCCCGAGCGGGACGAACACATCGCTCACGTCCTCGGCGACTTGCACACGGAGCCCGCCTCCCTCCAGCAGGTCACGCGGTGGTACCAGGACATGGCCGCGCTGCGTTACCACCATTACCAGTACGGCACCTTGCCCCTGCCGCACAACCACCCCGAGGACGGGTGCTACCTGCGGGCCCACGTCATGGCGCGCAAGCTCCAGCAGTGGGGCGCGCCGGTCAGGAAGATCTCGGCCGCGTCGGCGGACGGACTGTCGGTCGTGACCCCGCACGCGAGGAACGCGACCCAAGCCGCGCCGGCTGTCGTCAACTGGGACTACCACATCGCGCCCGTCGTCGACACCCGGCTGCCGGACGGGTCCGTCGCACCGGTGGTCATCGACCCGGCGCTCGGACGCGGCCCGCTGACCGAGGAGCAGTGGCTGACGATCATCGGTGTCTCGGCCGACCGGCACGTCGAACGCCACAGCGGAGCGCTGGAGTCCATCCATGGTGGATTCATCCTGGACGCACTGGTGAACCCTGACCGGTGGAACGCCGCCGGCTTGCCCGTGGGGCGTGTGACCGTGGTGCTGTCGGAACCGCACACCCCGCAGTTCCCCTTCCCGCAGTGGGACATGTTCCGCTCGATGAAGGAGACCGACGACTCGTTCCGTCCGAGTATCGACATGCTCGCCGAACACAGCTGGGAAGGGCTGGAGCGGCACGTCATCCAGGAGACCTGGGACGGCCTCACGGCCCGTCCCGACCCCACCACCGCCGAGGCGATGCGGTGGACGGCCGACCGCTACGAGTGGCTGGCCCGCACCGGAAAGCTCGACAGCCACAGCGTCCTCGCCGACACCCTGCGCGAGCGACTGCCGAGCGATCACCCGGCCCACCGTCCGATGGACCCGGGCTTCGCCCTCGCGCTCTCCGGCGGTTTCCCGGACCTGAGCGACGCCGTCCCCCCGGGCTTCGACCCCACCGCCGTCGACCTGACCGGCGTGGACCTGTCCTTCCTCGTGCCGGGCACCGAGACGGCGTTCCTCGACCCCGCGTCGCAACCGTTCGAGGCGACCGCGGCCGCCGCGGAACAGCCCGCCTATCCCCTACAAGGATGGAACGCGCCGTCCTCGGACCCGGACGACCGTTCACGCAGCTACCCGGACTTCTACCGCTCGCCGGACTGGTTCACGTACGCCCGGGAGTACGAGCGGTGGATCGGCGACGTGCTTCGTGGTGACAAGTACCTGCGGGGCGTCGCACACCGAGCGGTCATGCGGCTGCGGTCCCACCTCCTGGACGCCGGGCTCGATCCCTGGGCGGTGGCGGTCCGGTTCGCGCGTCCGGGCGCCACCACGGCGCAGGTGGAGGACTTCTCCGAGCGTCTCACGCGGGGGGAACCGGGCATCGCCGAGCTGATGGGGTCCTTCGCCAGCGCCGCCTATCTCCACCCGACCGGAACGCACACCCTGAGCTGGCTGTGGACGGTCGACCCCGCACGCAACCCCAGCATGCTCCCGCCGGCGCCGGCGAGGCCGCAGCCCTACGACGAGAACAGCCTGTGGTACCGGCAGACCAGGGAGCGCGGCATCCTCCTGACGCGGGCCCCCGCCCAGAACGTGGAGTGGCTGACGCGGGTCTACCGGGCCCTCGTCCCCGACGGGGACGCCTTGGTGTTCCGCGAGGCGCTGATGGCGTGGCTGCTGCCCGGCGGCAGCCAGTCCCTGGCCGAGATACTCACCGCCTCCCACCGGGCCGGGGTGCGCGGCCCGGGTGAACCGCAGTTCGCGGAGAGCGACGGCGCCCGCCTGTACACCTGGGCCGACGCGATGCTTGATGTACGGCGGCGCAACTTCTCGGCACAGTCGTCCGCCACGCGCCCGCGGAACGAGGTGCCGTTGCCGCACCACAGGATGTACGCGCACTCGACCTCGTGGCTGACCGGCGCGCGCGGTTTCGGCCTCGCGGACCTGTCGTCGGTCGCGGAGCTGACTCGCCCCAGGGAACTGACCGGCGCACATCCTCGATTCGAGCCGTCGACGACGATCCTGTCGGTGGACCAGTGGACGGCGCGGGCGGCGCGC
Source organism: Streptomyces sp. NPDC044984 (assembly GCF_040646935.1). Lineage (NCBI taxonomy): Bacteria > Bacillati > Actinomycetota > Actinomycetes > Kitasatosporales > Streptomycetaceae > Streptomyces > Streptomyces sp. NPDC044984. The sequence goes on along the minus strand of NZ_JBEZBE010000002.1, from coordinate 142,096 downwards.
GACCGAGCCATGGGCGCCTGGTCGTCGCGGCATCGTGACCCCGCGCTGATGGCCAACTTGACCACCGGGCACCTGCCCGCACTGCACCTGGCGAGCGGGGCCGACCGGACGCTGCTGCAGGCGGTGGCTGCCGGGGCGGCCGGCGGGGCCGCCGTGCGCGCGGCGGCCCGCTCCGTGGTTCGGCAGGCTTTCGCCGCTCCCCTCGACCCTTCCTCATTCCCTTTGCTGCTCCTGCGGGACGAGCGCTTCCGCACCCTCGTGGACACCGCCGTCGCCCGGGCCGGGGACGGCTCACGAGCGGGCAGCACCGCCTCCGGAGCGGACCGGGACCTGATCGTCGACCGGGCCGCCGCACTGGTGCGCGACATGCGTGGTGAACTGCTTCAGCACCGGGCGATGGCCCGGGAAGCGGTGGACCTGCTGCCTCCCGTCCTGGGTCGGGCGTGGTGGGGAACGGCCTGGACCGCGCCCGCCGAGGGCCTCGACGGGCCGCACGCTGTCCCCGCTCTGCACGCGGTGAGCCTCGACCGGGACACCGCGCTGCGAGCCGCCGTGGCGGACGCCGCCCTCACCGGCGGAGTCCCGACGGTGTGGGAGGTCGTCGAGTCCACCGCCCGTGATGTGGCGCCCTTCGCGCGTGACGCCCGGCAGCGGCCGGCGCTGTACACCGATCCGGCCACCTTCACGGTCGTCGAGAAGCAGCGACGCGTGGACGCCCTGAGCGGCCCGTACACCCTGGTGCGGGTCAAGGAGATGCCGCGACCACTGTCACGCGCCGACTTCGACCGTGAGTTCATCACTCGTAAGGTCACGGACCGGTCCGGCAGGGTGGTCGGCTTCTCCGCCTTCAGCACGTCCGACTGGAACAAGGCCCGGAAAACAGACCAGTCAATCTTCAGCAAGGACACCTACACACATCTGAACCTGGAGAGCCGCACGCAGGAGGGTGCGTACCCGGTCCCCTGGGGCCCGCTGCGCCGCACACACCGGCAGGTGCTGTTCTCCACTCACGGGACGAACTCCGGTCGCGCGTTCGACATGCCCTCTCGCTACGGAGCCAAGGCGGCCACCCCCGAGCAGGTCGGTGTGTTCGTGAAGGGCCTGCTGGAACTGCATGAAATGACGGGTGAGCCGGTCAACCTGGTCCTGAACGCCTGCAAGTCCGGCCGGAAGCAGCCGGACGGTGGGAGCGCCGACCAGGTGATGACCGACCATGGTTCCTGGCAGTCCTCCTACGCCCCCTCCGTCTCGACGGACATGGCTTACCTGACGCTCTACAAGGAGCCGGGGCAGCCGAGCCCCACCTGGCGGCACGCGCGGCCCCGGCCGTTGACCGACATGGACGCCGCCGGCCGCTCCGCCGTCGCCGACGTGAACCCCGGGCAGGCGCACCGCTTCGAGGCGTTGACGGCCGACAGCGGATGGCGGGGACATGCCGCCGTCTTCGAGGCCGCGCTGGGCCGACTGCTCGCGGACGACCCCGCGGTGGTCGACACCGCACGGAGGGCGGTCGAGCGGGTCTACGGACACCTGGTGGACGAGCGGGGAACACAGCGGGCCCGCCTCGCGTTCTTCGGCCCCGAGGTCCGCTCCGGTCACGAGGCGGCCGAGCGGATGAGCCGGCTGCGCGACACCCGCCACGGTGCCACGCTCGCCGAACTCATGCGCGCCCTGGGGAACGCCCTCGACGCCGTCCCGGCGGACCGGGAGGTGTCCGCCACCGCGCTGTACGACGCCTACGCCAGGATCGACGGTGTCCTGGAGCAGGACCTGCTGGACCTGCGCCCGGCCGTCCTCGGCTGGCTGCTGCCGCTCACCCACCGCGGCGGCCGGCCCGTGCGCGGTCTGCGGGAGCTGCTGGCGGACGGGCACCAGGCCCGCGTCAGCGGCGGCCCCCTCGAAGAGGAACGGCTGCGGCTGGGCAACGCGGCCCACCTGTACGAGTGGGCGCACCAGGAGTGGGTCGGCCCGGCGGCGGGCCGGCTGCCGGCCGGTGCGGCCGAGGCGCTGACGCTGCCGCAGCACCGTACCTACCTGGACCGCGGACGCTGGCTCACACCGCAGGTGAGCGGGAACGGTGCCGTGCCCCAGGGCTTGTGGCTGGCGCTGGAGCAGGGGCACCGCTATCTCGGCACGACCGGGCAGGCACTCCCCGAACCCGCGACGGACGAGGGTGTCCTGCCACTGGCCGACTGGACCCGCCGGCAGGAGGCGCTGAAGGCGTGGACGGCGACCCACGCCGGGGCGTCCCCGCTGGACGGTCTGACCCAGGCTCACGCGCTGGCGCTGTACCTGCTCGGCGGCCCGGACGAGCGGCTGCTCGACCAGAGGTTCCTCGACGGCCCGTCCACGGCGGTGAACCGGGCGGCGTTGCGCGGCGCACTGCGGGCGGCGGTGGCCGAGGCGGTCGACGGGCAGGCCGCGTACCCGCTGCTGCTGATGCGGGACGACACGTTCCGCAGCCTGGTGGACTTCATCCGGCGCAACGCCGGACGACGGGACCGGGCCGACCTGCTGCGCGGGCGCCTGCTGGACGCGGCCGGGCAGCGGACGGACGCCCTCCTGAGCGAGATCCCCGAGCACCGGGGCATGGCCGCCGAGGCCCTGGCGAAGCTGCCGCCCGTCGACGCCCCCGTCTGGTTCTCCCTGCACGTGCCCCTCGCGGACGACGGCGGGCCGGCGGCGTTCGACGCGCTGACGGTGCCGGAGTTCCATCCGGCCCGGCGCGGGGAGCGGCCGGTACTGGCCGCCCTGGCGACCGGGGAGGCGGGGACCGCGGCGGGCTATCCGGTGCTGGTCAAGGTGGTCACGTCGTCCGCCGCCGACGTGTCGCCCTTCTCCCGCGCCCCGCAGCGGCGCGAGGTGCGCTACCCGGGCCCGACGGTCTTCCGCGTCCTGCGCCGGGAGAACCGCCGGTTCGACGAGGAGTTCCGCCGGCCACACCTCTACGTCGAGGTCGAGGAGGTGGAGCGGCTCACCGTTCCGGCGGGTGTGCAGCCGGTCTCGGCCTACGGGCCCGCCGTGCTCTCCGGCGCGACGGACGCCTGGTACGGCACGGCCGGCGGCCCCCGGCCGGACGGCACCGGCGGGCAGCGCGCCCGCCGCGGATCCCGGCCGGACGCCGCCCCCGCCTTCCCGACGCAGGGCTGGAACGCCCCGCCGGACGACCCGGACGAGGACCATGCGCCGTCGGAGCTTCCGGTGCTGGTGGAGTACGACGACCAGGGGGAGGCGTCGGAGGTCGACTGGGCGGACGTGTTCGCGTCGTCCTGGTACCGCGCGCTGCACCCCGGTCATCAGCGCCGGCTGCTCGGGGTGGAGGACTTCACCCCCTTGTCGGACGCCCTGGAGGAGACCCGTAACACGGTGGTCGCCGCCATCGACGGCGGCGCCGGCCACGAGGACGTGCGGTTCCTCAAGGACGCCGCGGCGCTGCGTGGCAACGTCAGTGCCTTCGATCCGGTGATGCACGGCTATCTGGGCCGCCATGTGGAGAGCGCCACGGCCGGGGACGGCGCAACCGTGTCGCTGGTGCGGGGTTCACTGGCCGAGTTCGGTCGTCATGTGCCGTACACGGACGTCCTGGTGCCGCATCCGGGACCGTGGATCCGGGCGGAGGGCGAGGACAGCCTCGCCGCGGTGCTGGACCACGTGATGGGTGAGCACAGCCGGGCCTGGATACTGACCGACAACGAGATGGCCGGCGCGAGCCAGGCCGACGAACTGGCGGCGCGGCTGGAGGAGCTCAACGAGCGCGGGCGCGGCACACCGGGACACCTGCCCCTGCGGGTCGAAGTGTCCCAGCCCGACCTCACGACGGGACTGTCCGGGCTGGAGGCCGGGCGGCTGGTCACCGAACTGGGCGGGGTACGGCTGATCATCCGGCACCAGCCGCACTACCGGCTGGTCACCGTGGTCCGCGAAGCGGCCCCCGCCGGACGGACACCGACGGACACGGACGGGACGGCGTCCCCGCTGTCCGCGGCACCCCAGGCGGCCTCAACGACTCCCGTGGACATGGCGTCTGCCATGGACATCGAGTCTCCGGCGGACCCGGCGTCTCCGTCGGCCCCTATGGTCCGGGCGGCCACGGCATCTCCCGCAGACCCGGCGGCACACGCGCCGGAGTTCCCCGCCGGCGGCTGGAACCAGCCCCGGGCCGCCGCCGAGTCCGCGCCGGCCCACGGCTTCCCCGAGCTGACGTCACTGGCCCGGAACCTGCCGCCGACGGACTCGGTCGCCCCGTACGCGGAGTTCTACCGTGACCCGCTCTGGTCCGAACTGGCGGAGGACTACGAGAAGTGGGTCAGGGCCGTGCACGACGCGGACCGCCACGTACTGGAGGAGATGTCCGGCGCGATCACCCGGCTCCACGAGTTCCTCGCGAAGGAGCTGGGGGGCCGGCCCGACGACCGGCATTGGCTGTCCTTCCCGGGCACCACCCCGGCGGAGGGCCGGATGCGGATGGCGCGGCTGCTGACGCCGGGGCGGGCGTCCGCCTCCGAGCTGATGGAGGCCTTCGCCAACGCCGCCTACGCACACCCGGACGGACGGCAGACGCTGAGCGGACTGTGGCGGACCAAGCCCGCGCTCAACCACAATCTCGTACCGCTGCTGCCCGCCCAGGAACGGCCGTACCCCGCGGACGACCCGGAGTACCAGCGGGCACGGCGGCGCGGTCTGCTGCTGTCCTCGGCCCCGGCCGAACGGGCCACCTGGCTGCTGCGGGCGTACGAGGCGCTGGGCGCCGAGCATCACCAGCTGCTGGTGTTCCGGCAGGCCCTGACGGCCTGGCTGCCGCACCGGACACTGGCGGAGATACTCGACGCCTCCCACCGGGCGGACATACGCGACGAGTCGGAACCCCGGCTCGGCGACATGGACGGCGCCCGCCTGTACGGCTGGGCGGACGCCTTCCTGGGCCCGCAGGACCAGCTCGCGCACCTGGACCCCTTCGTCGCCACCGACATCGCCGGGCGCCCGGTCCCGCTGCCGCACCGGGCCCTGTACGCCGTCCTCGTGTCCCGTCCCACCCGGGTCACCCTGCGTGCGGCACAGGGCATCGCGTCGGCCGCCGGCCTCACCCGCCCGCGCACGGTCGACCCGGTGAACTACGCGCCCTCGCAGGTGTGGCTCGACGCCGGACCAGAGGCGCGGCCTGCCCGCACCGACCGCGAACGGGCTCTCGGCAACTGGCTGCTGCGCCACCGTGACCCGGCTCTCCTGAGCAACCTCACGTCGGCGCACCTGCCCGCGCTGTACCTGGCGAGCGGGCTCGACTCCCACCTGATGCGGACGGTGACCGAGCCGGCGACGGTGACCGAACCCCGTGCCACCACCGCCGAGACGGTGGTGCGGCGGGCCCTCGATTCCCTGGGACCGCTGCGCGCGCTGCCGCAGGTACTGCTGCGGGACGCGTACGTGCGTAACGCCGCCGAAGTCGTGGAGAGGACGGTCGCCCCGGGCTTCGCGTCCGGCACCGCCCAGGACTCCTGGGTGTCGGCCGCCCACCGCTACCACCTGCGTCTGCGGGCCACTCAACTGCTCGAACGGGCCGACCTGCGGGCCGAGCTGCGCTACCACGCGGCCATGGCCCGCGAGGCGGCGGCCCTGCTGCCCCCGCTCATGGACCGGGTGTGGTGGGGCGGAGCCCGGCGCCGGGGGACCCTGACGAGCCTCACCGACGAGCTGCGCACGCCCGCCCTGCACCTCGCGACGTCCAGCCGGGCCGAGGCGGTCGCTGCCGCGCTGGCGGAGGCGACCACCGGGCCCGACCTGCTGCCCGTGGTGTACGAGGTGACCGAGTCCACCGCACGGGACATCGCGCCCTACGCGGCCGAGCCCGCGACATCTCCCGCGCTGTACCCCTCGCCGTCCGCCTTCCGGACGACCGACGTGACGGAACGCGTCGACGCCGCGACGGGCCGTACCTACCTGTTGGTGCGGGTCGAGGAACTGCCGAGCCGGCTGGCACGGGAGACCTGGAACCGCCCCTTCGTCACCCGGCGCGTCCTCGGAGCCAACGGCGAGATCCTCGGGTTCAGTGACCACAACGACGCGCAGCGAGCCGTCCGGGTAGCGGGCTATCGGCACGTGCCGGACGTGCCGGAATACTTCGTCGTGGACGAGGGCTCCCGGTCCGCCACGATGGACAGCGGCCTCCCGGCTCCCTGGCACGACGCCCCCGTCCGTCTGCTGTACGCGATGCACGGAAGCTCGATGCACGCGGTCATGGCCACCCCGTACGGGCGCAAGCGCGTCAGCGGGACGGAGGCAGGCCGGCACCTGAAGGCCCTGATGGAGTACAACGGGCTACCCGCGCGCCGGACCACTCTGGTGCTGCACGCGTGTGACTCGGGGGCGGTACGGCCCCGGACGGAACCGCTGGGGCAGACGGTCGCCGACCGCAGTGGTGTCGAAGCGGTGTACGCGCCGACCGCGAAGACAGCCGCCGGCACGCGCGCCCAGCCGGCCATGCTCCACCTGATCAGGAAACACAGTGGGCAGCCGGCGCGCTGGCTCCGCTTCGAGCCGCGGACCGAAGCGGCTGTCCACCCGGACGACGGCACCACGGTGACCTCCCACCGCTCCGCCTTCGCGGCTTATTACGCCGAGCCCGCCTGGGACGAGCACAGCCGTGCCTTCGAGAGAGCGCTGGGCGAGACGCTGAACCGCGACGCGCGCGTGTCCGCCTCCGCGCGCCTCGCCCTCACCCGTGCGGTGCACCATCTGCGGCGGACACTCCGCTCGGAGACCGCCGTCCTGAAGCGGATCTTCGCCGATTGGTCCGACGTGGCACCGAACGCCAGGGCGGAGCGGCTGCGGACCCTGCTGCGGCCCGGCTCCGGCACGACGCTGGACCAGCTCATGACCGCGCTCCGGGGGGCACTCAGGCTGCGAAGCACCAACACGGACCGCCCACTGGACCCGTCGAGCCCGCAGGCTCGTTCGCTGCGCGACCGGGGCCTGCGCGCCCACTTCGCGCGACTGGAGTCGGTCGTCCAACTGATGAGCGGTTACCGGAACATCCCGGGAACGACCGCCTACCATCTGGACGAGCTGACCGACGTGGTCATCGGCTGGCTGCTGCCGGCGCAGGAGCCGAGCACGCTCCCACGCCCCACTCTGTTCGACCTCTTGACGGCCTTCTCCGAGGCCGACGCGCTGGACGTCGTCGACGCCACCGTCCTGCTGGGCGACGCCGCCGACCTGTACACCTGGGCGGCGCGCCGCTGGGCCACCCCCCGGGTGACGCACGGGGCCGGGGCACCGGCGCCCGCCCCCGTACTGCCGCACCGGCGCCTGTACCGGGACCGCACGGCCTGGCTGACCGACGCGGTGACCGGCGACGGCCCGCTCCCGGGCGCTCCGGGCACGGACGCCGCGCACGCGCTCGCCCTGTACCTCTTCGCCGGGCCGGACGAGGCGCTGCTCGACCGCCGGTTCGCCCAGGGGCTGCCGGAAGCCGCCCGCAAGGCCCTGCTGCGCCGGGCGATCGGCGACGCCGTGCACCGCGGCTTCCACGGACGGGCCCCCTACCCGCTGCTGCTGACGCGGGACCCGGAGTTCCGCGCCGCGGCCGAGGCGTACCGGGAGCCGTCGCCGGCCGACCCGGACCGGTCCGCGTACCGCGAGCGGTATCTGGCCCGACTGCGGAACACCGCCGAACGCCAGACGGACCGGATCATCGGCGAAGTGGTTGAACACCGCGGCGCGGTGGCCGATGCCCTGTCCGCGCTGCCGCCGGTCACCGCCCCCGTGTTCTTCCCCCTGCCGCGGGCCGGCCGCTCCGGTTTCGACGAGGTGACGGTGCCGGCGTTCCACGCCGTCGCGCTGGACGAGCGGACCGCTCGCGAGCAGTTGTGGTCCGCCGCGCCCCGTAGCGCGGCGGACACCCCGGTACTGGTGCGGGTGGCCGGCTCCTCCGCCCGGGACGTGTCGCCGTTCTCCCGCGGCCCCCGGCCGGTGCGGGCCCGCTACCCGGACGAGACGGTGCTCAGGGTCGTACGCACGACCTCCCAGTACGACCCGGCCGCCGGCCGTACGTACACCCTCGTCGAGGCGGAGGAGACGGAACAGCCCGCAGCCACCGGGGCACAGGCGGCGCCGTTGTTCCCCACGCAGGGCTGGAACGCACCCCCGGCCGAGGGCACCGTCACGGAGCCGGAGCCGGAGCCGGAGCCGGAGCCGGAGGCGGACGGGGACGCGGTGATGCCGGACGCGGTGTGGGCTCCGGCCGCCGCACCCCGCTGGGTGCTCCAGCGCATCCGGTACCAGGAGGAGGCCGCGCGGCTCGACGCGGCCCTGGGTACCTACGCGGCGGAACACCCGCAGGCGGTCCAGCAGCTCAAGCGGCTGGTCGGCTCGTTGTGGCTGCGGGTATGGCAGGACGAGGACCTCTGGAAGCGCATGGCCCTGGAGGACCCGCGCCAGCCGGGCGCAGTCGGACGCGACCGCGTGGCACTGGAGCGGGTGGTGGACTCCGGTAATCTCCGTGAACTGTTCCTGATGTTGTTCCTCGCGTCGTCCAACGGTGTCCTGAACCGGCTGCTCGGACCCGTCGCACCGCACCGCGCGATCCAGGAGGAACGCCGGGAGCGCGCACAGCGGCCCGGCTTCGATCCGCTGCGGGACCCACGGGTGGATGAGGTACGGCCCCCGCTGAGCGAGGCCGAACGACGTCACAACCCGGGGCCTCTCGTGGCGTGGCGGCCGGCGGTCTCCTGGATGACCATCCGGCTGGCCGGCGGGTTCCAGAGCCGCTCCGAGGGGACCGGCGGCCGAGTACTGACGGGTACTTCCGGCTCCGCGTACCTCTTGATGAGCTACGCGCAGAAGATGCACGAACAGTGGGGCGTCCAGATCGACTACGGCTGGCTGCGCCTGGCCATGATCGGCGGCCTGGTGCCGCCGGGGCACCACAGCGTGCACGAGGTGATGCGCGGCGCGGCGTGGTTCTTCGAAGACCTCGACCGACGGGGCGTGCGGTTCCCCAGGGAACTGCGGTACGTCAACGGATGGGGCCGCTACTGGTCCCTCGCCCCGCTGTCGGAAGAGGAGGTGCGCGCCCTCGCCCGCGACGGGCGCCTCCCCGACGAACACGCCTGGGCCGAGGGCGACGAGCAGCCGGCCTTCCCGGAGCAGGGCTGGAACGCCCCGACGACCGACGGCACCGATGGCGAGCCGGCCGTCCCGGCCCGCGTACCGCGGTCGGCCCCCGAGGCCCGGTTCGCCGCCTACTACCGCACTCCCCGCGGGGCCGAGCTGAGCCGCCGCCACGAGCGGGCCCTGGGCGAGGCGCTCGCCGCCGACCCGTGGGTCACGGACGAAGCGGGACGGGCCGTGGCCCGTCTGTACACCGTCCTCGCCGGCCGGTACGGGGCGGACCGGGCCCGGGAGGCGTTCCTGCCGGGCGCTGCGGGCGCGACGGACGCCGAGCGCGCCGTGCTGATGCGCCGGCTGCTGCGGGGCGCCGGGTCCCCGGCCGGTCTGCCCGAGCTGATGCACGCCTTCGCCGCCGCCGTCGCCTGGACCTCGGACGTCGCCCCCGTCGAAGAAGGCCGGACGCCGCTCACCGGCTCCGCGCCCTCCGCCGCCATGGCCGAGGACCCGGCCGTCCTGGCCGAACGGCTGATGCGGACCCACCTGGGGCTCGGCGGACCCGGCCTGCGGCCCTCGCTCTTCCGCGACGCGGTCACGGCCTGGCTGCTGCCACGGGGCCGGCTGGATCTGCGTACGGTGTTGGAGGCGGCCCGACGCGCCGGTGTGCGAGGCGTGGCGGAGCCCGGCCCCGCCGCCGTGGACCCGGCGGCGCTGTACGCCTGGTCCGACGCCGTGCTCAACCCGGTCCGCAGGGTCCGCACCGACGCCGCCCGGCTGACCGCGAGCACCTGGCGCGACCTCGCCCTGCCGCACCGCACGATGTACGCGGAGGCGACGGACTGGCCCGCGCACACCGGCCACGAGGCGGCCGTCGCGGCCGTCGTCGCCCTGGCCGAGCTGGGACGGACGCGCGACGAGCACAACCACGCCGTACTGGAAGCCGATCGCGCCGAGTCGTTCGCCGCGGGGACTCCGCACGCCGCGCGGCGGGAGGCGTTGCGTCAGTGGCTCGCGCGCCACCACAGCATGAAACTGATCCGGCGCAACCTGAAACCGGAACACATCCCCGCCCTCTACCTCGCCGCGGGTCCGGACGGCGCGCTGCTGGCCGCACCGGCCACCGCCGACCGCGCCGCCGAGACCGCCCGGCGGGTACGGACCGCGCGCGCCCTGGTCAGGGCCGCCGTCGACGCGAGGCGGCCGGCGGACGGCCTGCCGCTGCTGTTCCTCCGGGACCGGGCCTTCCGAGCCCTGGCCGACCGGACCGCCGCGGTCCTCCGCAGGGGCGCCGCCGCCCGGCCCGAGCGGCTCGCGGAGCTGCGGGAGCAACTGGCCGACCGGGCCGCCCGGCTGGCCGAGGAGGGTCTGCCCCAGGTGCGGGAGCACCGCTGGACGGCCGTCGAGGCCGTCACCCTCCTGCCCGCCCTGGGTGGCCGGGTGTGGTGGGCCGCCCACCGGCCCGGCTCCCCGGACCCGGACGCCCTGGCGGCGACGGCCGCCGAGGTGACCGTCCCCGAACTGCACCCGGCGGCCACCGCGCTGGGGGCCGCGCTGGAGGCGGCGGGAGAGGGCCCGGAGGACGGCGACGGGCACCTCGTGGTCTGGGAGGTGGAGAACTCCTCCGCGCGGGACGTGGCCCCCTTCGCCCGCGACCCCCGCGCCCGGCAGGCCCTCCACCCGGCCCGGACGGCCTTCCGGACGGTCGGCCGGCCCCGCCTGACGTTGGACGCGGAACACGGGCGGGAGTACGTGCACGTCCTGCTGCGGGAGGTCCCCGTCCCCCCGGTGCCGGACGACTGGAACCAGGAGATCGTCACCCGGCCCGTCACGGACTCCCGCACCGGCCTGCCGGTGGCCGTCAGCGCCTTCGACGCGGGGGACTGGTCGCACGACGTCGTCGGCCACCTCCCGGGCAGCGGGGGATACGTCGTCGAGGAGGCGGACGGGACCGTCCGCGACGGGGCGCACGCCTGGCCGTGGGACCCGGCCGCCACCTTCACCTGGGCGTCGCACAGCGACGGACAGGGCTTCCCGGTCGGCTCCCGGTACGGCGCCCGGTGGATCGACGCCCGGAGCGTCGGCGGTTACCTGAAGAACCTCATGGACCGTCTCCCGGCGGACCGGTCACCGGAGATCAGCCTCCAGGCCTGTCTGACCGGGCGCGGCTCGGGCGGCGTCCCGGTGGCCGGACAGACCGTCGCCGACGTGACCGGACGCACGGTGTACGCGCCGGACACCGAGGCGGGCCTCCGCGAGGACCCCGACGGCACGCTCACCGCCACGCTCACCGCCGCATCCGGCACCGAACCGCCTCGGTGGCTGCGCTTCACCCCCGGCGCGGAGCACCCGCCGGCCGACGATCCCGCAGGCCCCGTCGGCGACTTCCGGCAGCTCTACGCCACCGACGGCTGGGAGACACTGGCCCTCCGGTACGAGGACGCGCTGGGCCGGTCCCTGGCGGCCGGCCCGGTCGCCACCGGGGCGGCCCGGGACGCCGTGGCGCGGCTGCACCGTCGGTATACGGCGTCGACGGGCGACGAAGCCGCCGCCGCCGCGCTGTTCTTCCGCGCCACCGACGCCCGCGCCGCACAGCCCCTGGCGGCTCTGCACCGGCTCGTCGCACCGGACTCCGCGGCGACACCGGGCGAGCTGCTCTCGGCGTTCGGCACCGCGGCCGAGCGCGGCGTCCTGTCCGCGCCGGCCGACGGCCGCCCGGTCGACCCGTACGGGGACATCGCCCGCGGACTGCGCGAGCAGGGCATCCCGTTCACCGGACGGAACCCGCGGGCCGTCACCGCCATGCTCCGGGCCCACGCGGGCCTCGACGGGGTCACGGCCGCCGACCGGGCGGCCTTCCGGGCCGCCGTACTGGCCCGGGAGCTGCCGGGCAACCGGTACTCGCTGTACGAACTGCTGCGCGCCTCACTGCCGTACACCGGTGCCGACGTCATGGACGCTACGGTGACCCTCGGCGACGCGGCGACCCTCTACGAGTGGGCCGACGCCGTCCTGGCGCCCCACGGCCAGGACGCGCCGACGCCGCCCCACCACCTGCTGTACGCCGGGACGGCCGACGCCGCGCAGACCGCTAACGGGGCCGCGCGGGTGCCGGGCGCGGCGTCCACGGACGCCCCCGTGCACGCCCTCGCGCTCGGCCGGCTGGCCGGACGCGCCGCCGACGACTCCACCCTCACGTCGGCGGACCGGGCCATGGCCGTCCGGGCCCTGCGGGAACTCCCGCCCGTCCAGGGCCCCGTGTGGTGGTTCGCCCGGATGCCCGTCGCGTCCGCCACGGGCGTCCCCGGCCCGGTCGCGCGGCTCCGCGTGCCCGCCCTGCACGCGGGGCACGCCGGACTGCCGGACAATCCCACCGCGCCGGACGGTACCCGGCCGGTCCTCGTCGAGGCGTGGCCGTCGACCGCGCGGCCGATGCCGGCCGAGGACACCGGACCGGCCGGCCAGGAGATCCGCTTCCCCGCGCCCGCCGCCTTCACGGTGGTGCACCGGGAGGAACGGGAGGACGGCCCGTGGGGCCCGCACACCCTCCTGCGCGTCGTGGAGACGGAACAGCCGGACGCCGGGGAAGCACCGAAGACGCCCGCCTTCCCGGAGTCCGGCTGGAACGCCCCCGGAGTCCCGGCCGCCACCGACGCGCCCAACGGTCCGAGCGCCGCCGGCCTGCACGCTGACCTGAACGCCGCCGACCTGCCACTGCTGGACAGCCGGTTCCTGACCACCGGGCCGGCGGACGGCCACCCCGACGCCGGTGACCTGTTGACACGGGCGATCGAGAACGCAGTCGAGACGGGCCTGGCGGACCCCGACGCGGGCTTCCCGAGCCTGCTGCTGCGCGACGAGGCGTTCGCCGAGATCGTCGAGGAGGCCGCCCGGCTGGAGGACGGTCCCGACCGGGACATGTGGCTGGAGGACGTCAAGGAGGCGCTCCTCGACCTCGCCCGCGCGCTGACCGACGAGGTGCGCGCGGAGCTCGGCACCCGCCTCGCCGCCTCCGTGCCGCCGGCCGCGGAGGGCGTGCCGCCGGCATCCGCCTCAGCCCCGCCGCCCGCGGAGGGCGCGCCGCCGATCGCGGAGAGCGCGTCGCCGTCGACGGTCGCCGCGTCCCCGGCTGTCCCGACGCCGGCCCAGACCGAGACCCCGGCCGTGGGAAGCGCGCCGCCGTCCACCGCCACCGAGCCCTCGGGCGTCCCGACATCGACGCCGGCCCGGACCGGGGCCACGGTCCCGACCGGCATGCCCACGGGGCCGGCTGAGGGCACGGCTCCCGTTACGGTCGACGCCGTCGCTCCCGGCGAGGTCGAGGTACCGGGTGCGGCCGGCGCCGCGGCTCCGGTGCTGCTCGACTTCGACGCCGACGGTGAGGCCGTCGAGGTGCCGTGGGAGGAGATCACCGCTTCGCCGTGGTACCGGGAGCTCCACCCCGCGCACCGGGCTCGGTTGCGGAACGTGGCGGACTACACACCGCTCGCGGACGCCGTCGAGGAGACCCGAAACACCGTGGTCGCCGCCGTCGACGGCGGCGCGGGCGCCGAGGACGCGCGCTTCCTCACCGACGCGCTCGCGCTCCGGGACAACGTCAGCGCCTACGACCCGGTGATGTACCCCGGCCTGGGCCGCCTGGCGGGGCTCGACGGGGGCACGGCCGATGCCGTCCTGGTCGCCGGCTCCGTCACCGGCTTCGGACGCCACGTCCCGTACACCGACCTGCTGGTGCCGCACCCCGGCCCCTGGGCCCGCAGCACCGGACCGACCAGCCTCGCGCACTGCCTCGACCAGGTAATGGGGCGGCACAGCACCGCTCATGTGCTCACCGACAACGAGATGCCCGGCGCCAGCCAGTCCGAGGCACTGGCGGCGCAGATCGACGCCATCAACGAGCGGAACGCCGCGGTGCCCGGCTACCTGCCGCTGACCGTCGAGGTGACGCGGCCGGTCGTCCGTCCGGGCCGCGCCGCGCACACCACCGGCCGTGACGTCACGGACCTCGGCGGCATCGAGCTGATCGTCCGCCACCAGCCCCCGTACCGCCTGGTGACCGTCACCCGGGGCGCCGCCCCGCTGTCCGGTCCCGACGCGGTGCCACCTGTCTCCGCCACGGAGCCCACCACCGCCGACGAGCCGATCCCACCGGCCCCGGCCCCGGCCCCGGCCACGGTGGCCGCCCCTGCGGTGACGGCCGTCCCGAGCCCCCGGACCGCCGGAGAACAGGCGCCGTCACCCGACCCGGCCGTACCGGCGGCACCGACCGCGCCCGCGGTGACGACCGCGCCGGACACCCCGGCCGTGACCGGGCACTGGCGGCTGCCGCCCTACCTGGAGAGCATGCGGGCCGTCGGCGCGTCGACGCTGCACACCCTGCGGGGCACCGACTGGGTCGAGGAGCAGATCCGCGCGCTCACCGCGCAAGGGTCACCCGCAGGCATCATGGCCGAACTGGCGGGCGCGCCCGAGACGTTCCTCGGGCACGGCCGGTCCTTCCAGGTGCAGGGCCGCGACGGCTGGTACGACGTCACCCTCGGCATCGCCCGCGAGCAGGACGAGCCACGGCCCTTCGTGGTGTCCGTGGACGCGGCACCCGACGCCGCCGTACGGATCGTCAGCGAACACTCCGCGTCCGCGTCGGTGCGCCACTCCTCGTCCCACACCCGGGGCTGGGCGGTACGCGGCGCGGGCACCTTCCTGCTGGCGACCCCGCAGCCCGGACTCCTCGCCGGCGCGGCGCTCAACGCCAACGTGGCGGTCGGGCAGCGGTCGGCCACCGCCGCGGGCCAGGAGGACATCAAGGACACCCGGGGGGTCGCCACCCAGCCGGGCACCGTCGACGTACCGCGGCGCCTGACCTGGTCGCTACGGGTGAACAGGGCAGGAACCGGTCACGCCCGGACCTTCCAGGGGCAGGGCTCGGCCGTTCTCCGGGTTCCCGCCGGGGAACTGGTGCCGGACGGGGTGCGAGCCCGGCCGCTCACGCTCACCCCCGTCACGCGGGACACCGCCCGCCGTGTCCGGTCCGCCTCCTCCATGGTGCCGCTGACGGCCGACGCCGGACGGCCGTACGAGGGCGGCGGCGGCTTCCTCGACGCCATCGCCGCGCAGGTGCACCCGGCACTCCTCGCCCCCGGCGCGCCCGGGCGGACCCTGGCCATGGAGGCCGCCTCCGCCGAGGGCCTGCTGCGGCAGCTCCCTCGGCTGCTCGCCGGCTGGGTGCCCTCCGCCGACCTGACCAGCAGGGACGGCGCCCTCACCGGCGGGTACCGTGCGCGGGCCGAGATCACCGCCCTGGCGCCGGTCTCCCGCGGCTCCACCGGTACTCCCCCCGGCAGTCCCGCCGTGTCGAACGCGTCCCTCCCGGGCACCGACGTCGCGGCCGGGACCGCGGCCCCCCGGCAGCCGAAGCTGCGTACGGCGCGCAAGGCCGCCACCGAGCGGTCCACGGGCATCGGCAACACCCGAGCCTGGGACCTCGCGGTCGGCCCGGGGATCGGAGTGGGCGTGACCGCGGGCGGCCCGCAGGCGCGGGTCTTCCTCCAGCCGGGAGTCGAACTGGGCACCAGCCGCTCACTGACGGCCACCACGGGGTCGGCGACGAAGCACGCCATGGACATCTCCGGTGACGTCGTCCTGTACCAGGCGCGGGTACGGGTGGAGGTGGAGGGCAGCGGCGCCCCGGCTCCCGCCGCCCGGCTGCGCCGTCCCGGTCCGACACGGACGGACGTCCGCACGTGGTTCTACCTGCGCGCACAGGAAGCCGCCGAACTGGGCCTGCCGCTGCCCGACGGCATGGTCACCGAGCCCCTCGCCCAGCACCC
Source organism: Streptomyces sp. NPDC044984 (assembly GCF_040646935.1). Taxonomy (NCBI): domain Bacteria; kingdom Bacillati; phylum Actinomycetota; class Actinomycetes; order Kitasatosporales; family Streptomycetaceae; genus Streptomyces; species Streptomyces sp. NPDC044984. The sequence continues at coordinate 126,170 of NZ_JBEZBE010000002.1, read as the reverse complement.
GGGAACCGAACGGTCGCTGCCCCGAGGGCCCCTGGGCGCCAGTACGACGATGCACGGCCTCGACACCTCCGTGCTGCTGGACGCCATCCGGGAGCGGTTCACCCGCGATCCGAGGCTCGCCGGTTTTCTGCCCTCCTACGGCGCGGACCGCACGCGCGGCTCCTTCCTGCGCCGGTGGACCGCATCGGCGGACGAGTCCGCGGCCCGGGAGAACGAGCGCGCGCTGTCCACGGTGCTGTCCGCCGAAAACCTGCGGACCCGCAAGGGCGCCCTGCTGACGTCGGGTGTCCCGGTGCTGCTGCGCCGCAGACACTGGAACGCGACCGAGTCGGTCGTCGTCCGGGTCAGGGCGCGACTGGCGGGGGAGGCCGTCTACCGGGGCGACATCGCCGACTGGAAGATCAAGTACGGCTACACGGCGAGCGAGGGCTCGGACACCGGGGCCGGCACCAGGGCCGGCGTCGGTCTGCGCGGACGTTTCCAGGGCAGACTCCTACCGGGACCCGCACAACTGGTCGGCACGGCCGCGGTGAACGCCTTCCGCAGCCGGGACAACCAGGGCGGGGTGACGGCCTCCAGCGAGACGACCAACGACGGACAGAACCCGACCAGCGTCTTCGACGCGAACCTCGTCTTCGACGTGGAGATCACCTCGGCCCGGCGGTCCCGGGCGTGGCGCCGGCTGGTGACCCCGGGCCGGCCGGGCCGGCACACCCCGCGGATCACCTCGCTGTTGGACACCCGCACGGAAACGGACACCCGTGCGGAGACGGACCTCCTCGCGGAGACCGGTGGACGTGAGGTCACCGCGCGGTTCTCCGCCGTGCCCGGCCCGGTCCGGCTGACGACCCCCGCGTCCCTGACCCTCACCGAGGAGCAGCGCACCGCCGTGCGCCCGGCGGGCGAACCCGTGGCGCTGGACGTACCGCCCGCGGACGGGATCACCGCCCTGTACGACCCGTCGTGGGCGGTGCCCGCCGACGGCACGACGCGGGTGACCGAGTGGCTGCTGCTGGAGGACCACGGCGCCGGGCGGTCCGTACCGGAACTCGCGCTGAGCCTGCTCACCGAGGCCACCGGCGACCACGACGACGCCCTCGGTGTACGGGGTCTGGGCCCGGCGCTGGCGGTGGAGTCCGCGTTCGGCACCGAAGGACTGGGCAGAAGCCTGCAGTTCGGTCCCGACCAGGTGCTCCTGGTGGACGAGCTGCGTCACGACCGCAGATGGGCGGGGCTGCTCGGTGCGGTCGGCGCCAGGTTCCGTGTCTCCAACCCCACCGTGGTCCGGACGGCCGGCGGTCCGCAGCTCTCCAGGACTCACGTCGGCACCCACCGGACGGCCGGCCGCGAAAGCGGTGGTCTGAGCGTATCGACGACGCTCCTGCCGTCCGGCAGCGCGTCCGTCGTGCCCGGGGTGACCCTGTTCGGAGGGTTCGGCGGGAGCTGGTCCTGGAACCGGTCCCGGCAGACCTCCTTCGCCACGGAGGGCTCCGTCGAGCGGCAGGGCTGGACGGCCGCCGGCGACCCCATGGTGCTGGTCCAGGCCGACATCGACCTGTTGATGGTGGCCGAGGTGTCGGTACGGGGCGGAACCCCGCGCGTCGCCACCGGCGCCCGGCGGTTCCCCGGGGGCGTCCTCGCCTGGCTCACCGAGCAACAGGCGGCACGGCTCGGCCTCCAGCAGGAGACCGGCCGACGGCCGAGCGCCGCCGACGGCACCGACCGTGGCAGCGGAGCCCGTGGCGCCGTGGTCCTGCCCCCCGTGGCGGGGGAGACCACGCCCGCCGGTCGGCCCATCACGGTTCCGGTGACCGACCCGGCCGCCGGTCTGCGGCTGGAGGGCACCGGTCCGCTGCCTTTCGGCGTGACGGAACACGCCCCCGACCTTGTCAGGCTGCTGCCGGCCCTGCGTGAGGAGCTCGGCCGGCTGCACGGTACGGCCCACGCCGAAGCGCTGCTGCCGCGCCAACTGGTCGCGGACACGCACCGCAACACCCGCCGGCTCATGACACTGCTGGGCCGGCTCGGCTCCCGGGGGCTGCTGACCGGAGCCCTCGACGGCGGCGTCCCGGTCGAGCTGTACGCACCCGACGGCACCCTCGCCCATCTGGTCCGGCTGACCGTCACCCGGGGCACCGGTCGGTTCCACGACCGTCCCGCCGACCGGCGCGGGATGTCCCTGACCACCAACGCCGTCTTCAGGCACCAGCGGCAGCACGCCCGAGGCACGAACCGGGGCGCCAACCTCCTGCTGGGGCCCGCCCACCGGCCCGACGCCGCCACCGGGACCGTCGCGGCCCCCCTGAGCGGCCAGCTCGGCGGCGGCACCGCGGCGACCCACGGCCGGGGCGGCAAGTACGTCACCGGCATGGTGACGGCGACGGCCGAGGACCTCGCGACGGTCCGGGTCGCCTTCCCCGTCGACGTACGACTCGAACTGCACACCCCCGGCGCCGCGCCGGGAACGCCGCCGCAGGTCCGGGTCGGCCTCGCCGCCCCCCGCGACGGTGACGACGACCGGTACCTGCTGCACCGCATGACGGAGGCGGACCTGCGCGCCCTGGCCGACGTCGGTCCGGGCCGGGCGACCGCCCCGGAGGGCTGGCGGCCGGTCGCACGCCCGGCCGTCGACGCCGCGCGGTGGCGGGCCACGGGTACACCGCTGCCGCTGGAAGCCCAGGTCGACCTGTTCGCCGGCGCACCCGAGGTGCGGGCCGCCCTGGCGCGGCTGACCGCCGAACTGGGCGCGTCGCCCGCTTTCCGGACCACGGGCGCCCCCGCCGCCCTGCTGCTCGACCGGGCGCTGTCCACCGAGTGGCTCCGGTCCGCGCTGCCGATGCTCGCCGCCGTCGGCGGACGGCTGCCCGAGGCGTTCGCCGACGAGGCGCTCGGCGGTGCCGACCTGAGTGTCACCGTGCACGCCCGCTTCACCGGCGGCCGGGTCCTCGGCGTCGGCGACCGGATGATGTTCGAACCGACCGCCGGCGACGGTCCGGGCCTGCCCCGGCTGAGCGAGACGACGGCCACCGGCTCGCTGACGGACTCCGACGGCGTGGAGCCGCTCGCCCCGGGCGGCTCCTGGCGCAGGTTCCAGGGCGCGGAGACGTACCTTTCCGCCCTGGGCGTCCGGACCGTGGCGGGCCGGACGGACGGTGACTCCGCCGCCACCTCCGGCTACGCCCCGCGCGTCCGCCTCAACGGCCCGTCCGTCCTCGTCCGCTTCGACGCCGACGTACTGCTGGAGGCGGCGGTGCGCCACCGCCCCGCGCACCGGCCGGGCAGGGCCCGCACGACGGGCACGGCGGAGGTCTCCCTGCCGCACCCGGTCGTCGTCCGCATGGAACTGCGGTCCGCCGCCCACCTGCTGGACCAGGGGGCCCTGGACGACCCGGGGCGCCGGCTGCCCCTGGCCGACGGCCCGCAGCCCCCGTCCGCCGTGGCGGCTCCCGATTGGTACGCGGGCGACCTCTTCCGAGAGGTCACCGACAGCGACGGCCAGACCGTGGGCGGAGCGTCCTTCACCGCCGGGGAGCGACTGCGCCGCGAGCCCGCCCTCCAGGCGGTGCGCAAGGCCACGGAGTACGTCGAGTGGCGCAGGTCCGCCGACGGGACGCCGGAGAGCACCCTGCGGACGATGCCGTTCCCCGGCCGGTCGCGGTTCTTCCTCGCGGCGCACGGCACACCGGGCGGCATCGAGGCCGTCACCGACGACGGCCGCGTACGGACCACGCTGGACGCGGACGGCCTCGCCCGCGTCGCCCTGGCCTGGTCCGCACTGGCACGGGTCCCCGCGGGCACCCTCCTGGTGCTCCTGGCGTGCGGGCCGGTGGACGGGGCCGTCGGCGGCCGGCTGGCGGACGCCACCGGACTGACCGTCATCCAGCCCCGCTGGAGCGCCGCCGTCACCCCGCCGCACGACGGCGCACCCGCCCGGCTGCACCTGCTCGAAGCCCCCGACGGCGCCCCCGGCGGTTTTCTCGTCCACCACCCGGGAGGCAGGAGCGAGACCCTCGAACCCGTCCCCGGACCCGCCCCCGCCTCGCCCCTGCGGCCTGCCGCCTATCCCGGCTCCGAGCACCGGCTGGCGTCGGCGTCCCGGAACACCACGCCTGCGCCCTTGGAGGACATCCGCCCTTACACGGGCGTGGCCGGCGGCCTCCAGCGGCCCCCGGCGTCCGCGCAGCGCGCCCTGGAGGACGCGGTACGCGACCGCGACGGCGGATTCCGCCGCTTCCCGGACCCGCGCGGCTCGTCCTATCGGATGACCGGCTTGTCCCGGGCGCTCAACCGGCACAACGCCCGCAATGAGTTCGCCACCGATTCAGGAAGCGCGGAGTGGGTGCGGCGTGTCAATCCCGGCTGGCGGGACGACGAGGCCCGGCTGTGGAACTGCGCCGACGTGGCCCGTAGCGCACTGTCCACCTGGTACGGCCGGCCGGCCGTGGCCGCGCCAGTGGTGCGTACGGCCCGCGGTTTGCAGGTGGAGCACGACGGTTCGCCGCGCACCGGCAACTGGCTGGACGCCGGCTGGCGTACCCATGAGGACACGGGCGACGGCAGTTCGCTCACCTCCCAGGTGCAGGCCGCCGTGCAGGCCAGACTGCTCGCCGCCGGCCACGGCTCCGCCGCCGTGATCGTCTTCCGGCGGCCGAACTCGCGGAACGTCCACGCCGTCAACGCCGTGCACTACGACGGCCGTGTGCTCTGGATCGACGCCCAGCGCGGCCGTGTCGACAACCGGCTGATGTACGAGGGCACCGACTTCATGACCATCGAACTCGGTCCGGACTTCCGGCCGGTCGACCGGGTGCCCACCCTGGCGGAGATGTCGTCCTCGTTCGGCTCCGCCCTCCTCGGCGGCGATCTTTCGTACGACCACCCGGGAGCGGTCGACGGCACTCACCGGGTGGCCCGGCCGGCGGACCCGGCTGTCCTCTCGTCCCGTCGGGCCGAGGCGCCCGTGGCGATCCTGCACACCGAGCGCTTCCGCCCGGACCTCGACGCCCCGGCGGCCGGAACCGAGGCTTCCGCCGCCGGTACCGGCGGCGAGCGGCCCAGGGCCGTTCCACCGGCCGGCACCGTGACGCTGGTCCGGGCGGAGATCCGCCGCATGGAGACGCCCGGCGGGACATGGGTGCGGGAGTTCACCGTCAACCTGCCCGTACGTCTCACCGACGGACTGACCACGGCCGACCTGGACGCGCTGGAACGGCGGGTGGACCGGGCGCTCGGCCGGCACCTCAACGGCGGCTACGCGCTCCCGCGCTCCGGCGACCAGCTGCATGTGCGGCTGCGTCTGCGGCCCGACGCCGGACACCCCGAGCACGTCACCCTCGCCGGCCCCGGGACCTCCCTGCCGCCCGGCCAGAGGAACTGGAGCACCGGCCACGACGACGATGCCCTGGTCCGTCACGTGCTGAGCTACCTCGGGCTGCCGGCCGGTCCCGAGAGCACCGGCCCGGAACTCGCGCCCGCGCCGTCCGACCGGCAGCTCGCCCTCGTCGAGTGGGTGAGCGACTCCGGCCCGGTCATCCGCGACCTGCCGTTGGCCGCCCCCGCACCCGGCCACCCCGCGTATCCGGACGCCTGGTCCGTCAACAGCGCAACCGACGAGCCCGCCAGGGCGGCCTCCCGGCGCCCCGGGGGCGCGTCGCCGCGCGCGGTGCGTTACGCGTCCTTCCACGGCGACCCCGCGTGGCAGCGCCTCAGCGTCCGCTTCGAACTGACGACGGCGCGGGCGCTCGGCTCGCTGCCGGGGACGGTGGACGCCGCCCGGCGGGCCGTCCGCCATCTGTACGACGTACTGGCGCGCCACCACGGCACCCAGGGCGCCGAGGAGATGCTCACCAGGTCCCCGCTCCCGCTCTCCGCGCGGTACGCCGTGCCCGGCACCGGGGTGGCCGGCCTCCTGCGGGAGGAGTCCGCCCCCGGTCTGCTCGACCGGCTCATGACGGTGTTCGCACTGGGCCTGTACGCCCAGGCGAGGCGGGAACTGCCCGCGGCACTGCGCACAGCCGTCACCGGCGACCGGACCGCGGCCGTCACACCGGACGATCCCTACCAGCGGGCGCACGACGGCCGGGGCTTCCGGTACGTCGGCGGGACGGAGGGACCCGTCGCACGACTGCTGAGCGCCTACCGGGAGACGGGCGCCACGCCCTCCGGGCTGGCAGCGCTCCGGCCGGCCCTGCTCGCCTGGGCCGTGCCGCTCGGCCTGCAGTCGGTCCCCGAGATACTGCTCGCCTCGCACGCCCTTGGACTCGGCGACGCGGAGGAACGCACGGCCCTGACCGGCGACGCCGCGGGACTCCATCTCTGGATGGCCGAACACCTCGTTCCCTGGGACCACGTACCGGACGCGCCGGCCGTCCCGGGTGCCCGCTTCGCTGCCCACGTCCCGCACCTCGCCCTGTACGGCGAGCGCATGACGTACACGATGGAGGGATTCTTCGGGACCACGTCGATCCCGGCGGACCTGACTGCGGTGGTCGACCGTGCGCTGACCGGAACCCTGGGGTCGGGTCCCGAGGGCAGGCGTGACGAGGCACTTCGCGAGTGGCTGGAGCGTCATGGCGAGCGAGGTACCGAGTCGCTGCGGCGGCTCACGCCCGCCCATTTGACGGCTCTGTACCTGTACAGCTCCGACGACTACCGCATCATGAAGACGCTGCTGTTGCACGAGCACTTCGGAGAAGCGGTCGGCCGTCGCATGGTCGGTGACCAGATGTGGCGCACCCTGCGCGGCAAGCGGAGCTTCGACGGCCTGCCCCTGATGGTGCAGCGCCAGGACGGGGCCGAGGAGATCTGGGAGGAAGCGCAGTCACTGCGCGGTACCACCGCGCCGGACCCCGTGCTGACGAGCCTGCGCCGTCGCTTCACGCCGATCGCCAACCGGGTGTACGACGAGGCACGGCTCCACGTCGACCTGGCTGTCGAGGCCCTGGAACTGCTGCCACCCGTCGGCACGACCACGTGGTGGGGCGACCGGGCGATCCCGGGCGAGCCGAACGCCGCGCCCGTGGAGTCGGACGTCTACGGCCTCCGGTCCCTGGCCTTTCCTACCTTCCGCAGTACCAGTCAGGTGCGGGCGATGGCACTGTCCTACACCGGGTCCAGGAAGCCGGTCCCCGCGGGCACGCACGGCGTCCTCGTCGAGGTCACCGACTCCGGGGCCCGGGACGTCACGCCCTTCATGCGCTTCATCAACGAACGGGAGGCGCTCTACGCTCCGGGGCAGCGGTTCCGTATCACCCGGCGGGAGTGGCTGCCCACCACCATGGAGTGGTACCTGCCGCCCTACGAGCAGATCACCGTACGGGAGGAACGCGCCGGCGACCCCGAGGTGCCCCCGGTGATCGTCGCACCGGAGCGAGTCCGCCCGGTCCGGCCCGATGCCGCGGTGGCCTCCCTGGTGATCACCCGCGAGGTCCTCGGGAAGGACGGCAGGCGCATCGCGCTGGTGTCGTTCGACGACACGGACTGGGCCGGACGCGAACCCGCCTATCGGGGACTGGCCGACGTGACCGAGATGGTCCGCTGGAGCGGCCGGGAAACCGGCCGCAGGGCCGTCGTCGAGACGCTGCCCAACGCGGGCGACACCTTCTTCTTCGCCTCGCACGGCGGCGCCGGGGGCCCGACCCTCGCACTGCGCGACGGCGGCCGGCACACCGATGACGGAACCCACACCGGGTGGTTGCTGCGCGACGTGGCGTCCTCGGGCTTCACCAGCGTCACCGTCCTCGCGTGCGGGACGGCCGAGACGTCCGGCGACGAGTCCGGGGCACGTTCCCTGGCCGGCCGGATCGCCGACGCCACCGGGCTCACCGTCTTCGTGGCCCTCGGCCGGGTCGCGGTGACACCGGCCGCGGACGGAGCCCCCTCCCGTGTCCATCTGCTGGAGCGTGCCGGCGGAAGGCCCGGTGGCCTCGTCTGGGCCGCTCCCTCCGCACCGTCCGCGATCCCTCGCAGGCCGACGGAACCGGTGCGAGTCACCCCGCACAAGGGCGCGTACCCGGACGCCGCGTCCGTCAACGCGACCACCGACGCGACCGTCGCGCCCTGGGCGGTGTCCTCCTGGCGGATGACCGGGTCACCCGACGCGGTGCGTTTCGCCTCCTTCTACCGGGATCGTGCCTGGCAACGGGCCAGTGTGCGGTACGAGCGGGAGGTGGCGGACTCGTTGGCGGCGCTGCCGGGGACCGGGCGTGCCGCCGAGGCGGCGCTGCACTCGCTCTACTCCGATCTGGTGCTGAGGCACGGCTCCGGTGCCGTGCACCGGATGGCCGAGGACGCGCTGGGGCCGGCCGCCGCCGTGGTCCTGCCCGTCGGCGGTGTTCCCGCGCTGCTGGGCACCCGGCGTGATCCCGCGCTCCTCGCCCACCGGATCACCGTGTACGCCGCCCTGGTCCACGCCGATCTGGGCGAGGACCTGCCCGGCTCGGTGCTCGACGCGGCCCGGCTTCTGGCGGCGCGGGAGGCCGACCCTCTGCGCGAGGAGCGGATCAGTCCGTACGACCTGGTGCACGACGCCCGTGGTTTCCGGCGGGTGGGCGGCATCCGCGGTCCCGCCGGCCGTCTGCTGCGCTCCTACCAGCAACTGGGGGCCTCCGCCGAGCAGTTGCTGGACTTCCGTGGCGCCCTGCTGGCCTGGGCGGTCCCCGCCCGTGTCCAGTCGCTCGCGGAAATACTGCGCGCCTCTCATGAACTGGGTCTGGGCGATGAGGCCGAACGAACCGCGGCCTCCCAGGACGCGGCCCGGCTGCACCGCTGGACCGCCGACCACCTGGGATCCCGGCAGACGGATGCCGGCATGCCGCGTACCGCTGCCGACCGCATCGCCGCACTCCCGCACGTCAGGCTCTACCACGACCGGGTCACCCCCGTGGTGGACAGCCTCACGAACGACTGGATCACCCGCCGCCTGTGGACGGCGGTGAACGCGGTGGTGCGGCACCGGCGGCACGAGGCCGCCGGGGAACTGCTCGCCTGGCTCAGGGAGTACGGCGCAGCGGGCTACGAGGCCCTCAAGCGACTCACTCCCGCGCACCTGACGGCGCTCTACCTCTACAGCTCCCAGGACTACCGCGTCATGAAGACGCTGCTGCTCCACGAACGCTTCGGTGAGGCGGTCAGCCGCCACATGGTCAGCCGGCACCTCGAGCAGGCCATGTTCGGCGCGAAGGTGAGCTTCGGACTGCCGTTCACCCTGCGGGGGCAGGACGGCTTCGACGACCTTTGGCAGGCCATCCAGCGCCTCAAGGAGGCCGCGGAGCCGCTTCCCGGGGAGAAGGCGCAACTGCGCCGGCGGATACGCGGCTTCGCGGACCGGATGTACGACGACGCCCTGCTCCACATCGACATGGGGATCGAGGCCCTCGAAACGCTGCCACCGGTCAACAGCACCGTGTTCTGGGGCGACCGGGCCATACCCGGCGAGTGGAACGAGCCCGCTCCTTCCTCACAGGTGTACGGCGTCGGCACGATACGGGCGCCGTACTTCCGAAGCACCAGTCATGAGCCGCGCGTGGCGCACAAGTTCGCCACCCACGACAAGCGCCGTCGGCCCGGTGCCCACGGCGCGATCGTCAAAGTCGTCGGCTCCACGGCCCGTGACATCACCCCGTTCACCCGGTATACCAATGAACGCGAGGTCCTCTATCCGCCGTGGCAGATGTTCCACGTCGTCGGCCGCACGTGGCTTCCCAGCACCGAGGCGTACTACCTGCCGCCCTTGGAAGCCATCCAGGTGCATGAGGCCGGGCCCGGCGACCCGGCCCCGCAGCCGGTGGCCGAGGCACCCGTCACACGGCGCACCGCCAGGCCGCCGGCCGGCTGGGCGGCGTGGGAGACGGCGACGCAGACGGTGCGTGACAAGGACGGACGGCCCATCGCCACGGTGTCGTTCAGCGCCACTGACTGGGCCGGACGGGAACACGCCTACCAGGGACTGGCCGACGTCACGACGCTGGTGCGCTGGTCGGGGCGGGGCCCGGGCCGCTCCGCCGTCGAGGAGATCCTGCCCAACGCCGGGGGCACCTACTTCTTCGCCGCGCACGGCACACCGGAAGGCCTCGTACTGGCATCGGCCGACGGCGGCAGCCGCACGGACGACGGCTCGTACACCGGCTGGCTGCTGCGGGACGTGTGGCGCGACGGTTTCACCAGCATCACCCTGCTGGCGTGCGGACCCGGCGAGAACGCCGACGGCCCGCACCGAGTACGGCAGTTGGGCATGCGCATCGCCGAGACCGCCGGACTCACGGTGTTCGTCCCGGCCGGCAGGGTCGCCGTCACCCCCGGGCGGGATGGCGAGGGCACCGAGATCCACCTGCTGGAGACGGACACCGGCGCTGTCGCCGGCCTCAACTGGGACGCCCCGCCCATGCCGATGGCCGTACCGCCGCAGCCGAAGCCGTCCGTGATCCCCCTGCCCCCGACGGCCCCCGTGTACCCCGACCCCGCCCATGTCAACGTGGCCGGTACGGACGAGAAGACGCCCTGGGAGGAACTGCTGGCGCAGCGGGACGTCGCCCGGGTGCCGGTCGCGGAAGAGGTGGCCGTACGCATGCCGCGGGGCTCGCAGGAGCCGGAACTGCTGGGCGCGGGAGCCGCCACCGGCCGGTACGGGGTACGGGCCGTCGGTCCCGGACGGGTCCTGGTGACACAGCGGGCCGTGCCCGACGGCACGGCCGCCGACCACACCTGGACCTTCCGCAGGCTCGGCCGCGTCGGCCTGGCCGAGGAGACCGTGAGCCTGTCCGGCGGCCGTTTCACCGGCACCGTCGCGCGCCTCACCTGGAAGGGCACCGACGCCCTCGTCGACGACGTCACGGCCGGCACGTCGACCTGGCCCGCGCACCTCACCGACGAGGGCATCACGGTGGCGTCGCCGGACGGGCCCCAGATCTACGACCGCTCCAGCGGCGCGCACATCCGCACCGTCACTACCGCGTCCGGGGCACCGACACCACCTGGGCACCTGACGGGAGACGCGGCAGCACGTTGGGTGGCCGCGGTGCTGACGGCGCGCACCCACCTGAAGCGCGCCGCCGAGGACGGTGAACTCATGTTGTTCATGCGAGCAGTCGTCGGCGGCGCCTATACCGGCAAGAAGGGCTACGGCGGATACGTGAACAGCAGCGTCCTGGCATCCGGCGCCCCTCTGGCGGAAAGAGTCGGGACGTTCAACAGGACGGCGAGGGAGTTGCTCCTGCACGGGCCGAACCAGTCGCTGACCGTCTGGCGGGGCGTGTCCCTCGACCCCCAGGCGGCTCGCGCGGACGTCTTCGTGGAGCGGCTGCCGGCCTCCACGTCGCACGACTGGGCCTTCCAGACCGAATGGGCCCGCAACGGCGTCGCCGGCAACCGTGTCGTCTTCGAGATCGACGTGCCCGCCGACCACGGCAAGCTGGTGATGGCCTACCCGCCCGGTTACGTCCCCACCGCCGCCGACGGCGCCCCGCTCAACCAGCAGCAGAGCGAGGTGACCCTGTCTCCGACCCGACTCGTCCGCACGGGACCGTCCCGCACACAGGACGGTATGACGGTGATCCCGGTGCGTGCCGAGCAGATCGCCGAGCACGAACTGGACACTGTGATCTCCGAGCGGTGGGCCGGGCTTCCGTCGGCCGAGGCGTTCGCCGCCTTCGGCCGCGCCTTCGCCCAGGACTCACTGCGACGCTGGGACGGCATGGGTGACGCGGTGGTGCGCGTGGACGACAGCGATGCGGCTGTCAGGACGTTCCACGTCAGCAGGCCGGGTCTGGCGGACGACATGGCCGTCACGCTCACCCATCTGCCCGCCACTGACGCCGTCTCAGTGACCATGTCCGGCGACGGGGTATCGTTCCACCGCACGTGGTCCGGGCACGATTTCAGCGACCTCGCCGCCGATCTGCGGGGTGACGTGCTCCACAACAACGACCTGTTCACCCCCTTCCCCCGGCCCCACAGCTGGCGGAAGGCCGAACTCACGCGGCCTGATGACGCCGATCCGATGGCCGGCGCGCGGGACGCCCCGGACCACGACCTTGCGGCCATCCGCTACCAGGAGGAGGCGGCCCGCTTCGACCAGCGGCTCGGCCGTTTCGCGGCCGGTCATCCGGGTGTCCACGAACAGCTCGGGCGGATGACCCGCGCGCTGTGGGACCGCGTCACCGCCGAGGACGTCCTCGCCGACCCCGCACGCCGCGACCTGTGGCGCGGGCTGGGCACCGACGACCCGAGTGTGGACGGTGCGGTCGGCACCGATCGGGACACGCTGCAGACCGTGGTGACCTCGGGCAACCTCCGGGAGCGGTTCGCGCTCCTCTACACGGCCAAGGAGAACCGGGTCCTCGCCGCGCTCCTCGGCGAAGCCGACCTCCCGGAGCACATCCTGCGCGAACGGCAGGACCGGCACCCGGTGGACGAGGCCGACCGGGCCCGGCACGACGTCCTCACCCTGGAGGACGCCCGGCCGCCGCTCAGCGACGCCGAGCGGCGGCTGATCAACGGACCCACGCTCCCCTGGCGCCCCGCGAACCAGTACACGGGGGTCCGGCTGCGCAGCCCGCTGCACCAGGACTCCCAGGAGACCGGCGGGCAGGTGATGACGGGCACCTCCGGCACCACCTACCTGCTGATGCGCTACGCCGCCGAGATGCGCGACCAGTGGGGCACCGACCTGGACCTCGGACTCCTGCGCCTGGCGATGGTGGGTGCCATGGTCCCCGTCGGCCACCACACCGTGCACGAGGTGATGCTCGGCGCACAGCTCGTCCTCGACGAATTGGCGGCGGGTGGCAGGCCGGTGGACCCTGCCCTGACGTACACCTCCGACTGGCGCCGGTACCGGAACATCGCCCCGCTGTCCGAGGCGGAGCTGCGCACCCTCGCCTCGGACGGACGCTTCCCCGACGAACACGCCCGGGCCCTGCTCGCCCCCCGGCCGGAGACTACGACGGAGGGCGAACCGGGCGGCGCGGATGCGACGGACCTGGCGCGCGCGCTCGCCGCCGCCCTGGACACCACGGCCGAAACCTTCGACGCCTGGCTGGGGGAACGGCCCGCCGCCGACGCCGTCCTGGCCGTGGAACGTCTGGGCCTGCTCGACGCGCCACGGCCCGTCACGGAGAAGGACCTGGCCCGGGCGGACATCGTCCCCACCACGGGGCAACGGGTACGGCTCGGCCTGTCCGGCGGCACCATGACCGCCGGTGACCTGGGCCTGGACGCGGCGCAGCGGCTGCGTCTGCTGCTGCGCGGTCCCCGGAACGAGGCCGCCACGCTGGCCAAGGCGGTGCTCGCCGCCCAGCGGCTCGGTGTCCGACTGGTGATCACCGAACCCGACGGCACGGAGCGGCACATCGGCGACGCCGACCTGCCCGCCGTACGGCTGCCGGCCGGCCCGGCCGCCCGATGAGCGTCCCTGCGGGACTCCCGCCGGACACGACACTGACACCGGCCGCCGCCTCCTGCGAGGCAGCGGCCGGTGCCGCGTCGTCGGTGATCCCGGCTAGGCCGGGTCGCCGCAGTTGTTCAGCCAGGCGGAGACCGCGCCCGTGTCGGAGACCGTCAGGTAGTCGTCCCGGTAGTCGTCGGTGTTCATGTCGGCGAACCGGACGTGGTCGCCGTCGACGCCGACGCCGGAGGCGATCTGGCCGCGGTCGATCCAGCCCGGCGTGTCGCCGTTGTCGCCGCCGTTGTTGAGCCAGGCGTGCACCGCGCCCTCGTCGTTCACGACGAGGTAGTCGTCGCGGCCGTCGCCGTCCGTGTCGGCGAACTGGATCTGCGACGCGTCCGCCCCGACGCCGGAGGCGATCTCGCCGCGCTCGATCCAGCCCGCCGTATCGCCGGTGTCGCCACCGTTGTTCAGCCAGGCCAGGACCGATCCGTCGTCCTGGAGCACCAGGTAGTCGTCCTTGGCGTCGCCGTTCATGTCGGCGAAGACGACGGGCAGTTCGCCCGCCCCGACGCCGGAGGCGATCTGGCCGCGGTCGATCCAGCCGGCCGTGCCGCCGGTGTCACCGCCGTTGTTGAGCCAGGCGTGCACCGCGCCGCCGTCCGTGACGACGAGGTAGTCGTCGCGGCCGTCGCCGTCGACGTCGGCGAACTGGACCTCGGCGGGATTGGCGCCGACGCCGGAGGCGATCCGGCCGCGGTCGATCCAGCCGGCCGTGCCGTCGCTGTCGCCGCCGTTGTTGAGCCAGGCGTGCACCGCGCCCTCGTCGTCGAGGACGAGGTAGTCGTCGCGGCCGTCGCCGTCGACGTCGGCGAACCGGATCTGCGCCGACGTCGCTCCGACGCCGGAGGCGATCTGGCCCTGGGGCAGCCAGCCGCCCGGCACCGTGCAGCCGGTGCCTCCGGCCGGCGGCTGCGGAGCGCTCACCCAGCCGGCGAGCACCGCGCGCCGGATCTCGCCGTGGAAGACGTCGGCCATCTTCCGGTAGCCGGTGTCGCTGGGGTGGAGCCCGTCGGAGAGGTCGGCGGTGGTGAGTCCGCTCATGTCCGCCACGAGGACGTGCCCGCCCGCGTTCCGCCGGCTCTCGACCACCTCGGCCAGTTTCTCGTTGTAGGTGTCCATCCGGGCCTGCACGGTCGTGTTGGACGCGGGACCGACGGTGGCGACCACCACGGTGACGCCGGGCAGCCGGTCGAGGATCCGGTCGATCAGGGAGCCGAGCCGGTCGGGCGCGGTCTCCGGCTCGGACGGCAGGTTCATGTCGTTGGTGCCGATGTCCAGCGTCACGACGTTGGGACGGTAGCTGGACAGCACGGTGTCCGTGATCCCGGCTATCTGGTCGATCACCCAGCCGGGGTGCCCCTCGTTGTCGGTGTCGGCCAGGCTGCCGGAGTTCTGGGTGCCGACGAAGTCGACGGTGTGTCCGGAGGCCTTCAACTTGTCGTAGAGCACGGCCCGGTAGCTGGAGGTGGTCGAGCTGCCGGTGCCGTACGTGATGGAGTCGCCCAGCGGCAGGACCCGCAGGGTGGTCGCGGGAACACTGGCCGGCGCCACCCCGCTCGCCGACTGGATCCAGCCGGCGATCGGAGCGGTCTTGAGGGCGTCGCTGTAGGTGCTCTCGTCACCACCGGTGACGATGCCGTGGATGGTGCCCTGCCAGTAGACCCCGGCGCCGGAGTCACCCAGCGCCGATACGCCCAGCCCGACGCCGGAGAGGATCATCGCTGTGTCGCCCGGGCCGACTTCGGGGACGTGGGTGCCGTTGTCGCTCACCCGCGCGGTCGCCACCCGCAGCAGCCGGGACTCGGAGGGCGCCCCGGGGGTGGTCGAGGTCGGTCCCCAGCCCCGGAAGGACACGTTCTCGTTGACCGGCGGTACGTCGGTGGAGTACTTGACCACCTGGTCGGCGCGGCCCGCGCTGGTCAGTTCCAGCAGTGCGGCGTCCTGGTCCGCGTGGCGCCGGATGCTCGCGACGTCGTGCCGCGTTCCGGCGCGCAGGGTGCGGCTGCCGGCCATGACGTAGACACCGGCCTCGTCGAGTTCGTCGTCGTTGTCGTCGATCAGGCAGTGTTTGGCGGTGAGCACCCACCGGGTGTCGATCAGGGTGCCCACGCACGAGTAGCCGAACGATCCGTCGTCCGGATCGCGGGTGAAGATCTGCACCTCGCCGTCGAGGTGTGCGGACAGGGCACCGCCGATGATGGCGTGCGCCGGTGGCGCGGTGCCCACGGCCAGTCCCAGTGCGCCCGCCAGAGCGAGGAGCAGGGCGATCAAGCGCTGTCTCAAGGTGTCTCCCGTGAAGAGCGTGAAGGCGTCCGTGGTCGGGTCACCCCGCCCGAACGGCGGTTCATGTCCACCGGACCGCGGTCGCCGCCACGTACGCTGACAGCCCGCCCTTGCTCAGTAACAGCCCCGAACCTGGCCCAATCCCTGCTCAACCCGCCCCGCGCCCCCATTGAACCGTGCGGTGCGCACGGCCGTTCTCCACTCACGTACGCGCAGTCGAAGCACGTGGGGGCTGGTCATGGAGAAGACGGGGCGACGCTGCCGGGGCGGTCATGGGAGCGGCACGGACGTCGAGGCGGGAGCCGTCCTCCCCGCCGCCCTCCGTGTCATCCGGGCCCGTCGCCGCCCACTGCTCCGGTCGACGCTGACGGCCGTCGCTCTGGCCGGGCTGGGTGGACTGCTCGTCACCACGGTGGCGTTCGTCATCGCCCGGCCCGCGTTCGCCAGGTGGTGGGACGAGCGACGGCAGGCACACAGCCAGGGCGACTCCTACGTGCCCGACAGCGAACTGCTCCTGCACCTCATCGCCGCCGGAATCCCGTTCCTGCTGGTCATCCTCTGGCTCGGCTGTGCCGCACTGCAGACCGCGCACACCCGTGCCGTGACCGGGACGGCCCGGCCGGCCCGGGGGTCCCGGCGCCGGCTCGGAAGCGTCGTCGCCGTGTACGTCCTGCGGAGCGTGATCGTGTGCTCCGTGCCGGCGGCGGTGTTCTGGCCGGGGCTCCACCTCCGGCCGGACACCGGCCGACGCGCCCTGCTGCTCGACGTCCTGACCGGACCGGCCGCGTTCGTGGCGCTCGTCCTGCGGCTGGGCCTGACGTTGGCTCCGGCGGCCGCGGCGTCGGGTGCCGGTCCCCTCGCCGCGCTGCGGCGTTCCTGGACGCTGGTGTGGCGTCCGCGGGCATGGTGGAAAGCTCTCGCCGTCGCCGTGCCCGCGGGCGTCCTCACGGTCGGGACGTTCGTGCTGCTGCTGCACGCGGCCGGACCGCTGCGCCGCGTGGTGCGGCCGGCCGTCATGGCCTGTGCCACGGACAATCCGTACGTCGCGTACGCGGCGGGGCTCCTCGCCCCCACAGCCGCCGCCCTCCTGCTCACCGCGGCCCTGGCACTCCCCGTCGTCCATACCTCCTTCGCCGTGCTCCATGAACGGCTCGGCGAGGCACGGACGCCCGCGGGCTGACGTCAGCCTGCCTGCTGCCGCACCGCGTCGCTGCCCAGGAAGTCGAGCAGCAGCGCGTTCACCTTGCCGGGGACGTCCAGGTGGGGCCAGTGACCGGCCTCGTCCAGGCGCTCGTACCGCCACGGGGCGTTCATGTACGCGGCGGACCCGGTCATGCCGAGTTCGGTGTTGTACGGGTCGTGCGCTCCCCAGATGCCCAGGGCCGGGACCGTCACCGGCGGCAGCTGGACGGTGCCGGTCAGGGACTCCGGGGGCAGCACGGCGCGGTACACGTTCAGCGCCGCCGTCAGGGCGCCGGGCTCCTTCATCCGCTTCACCACGGAGTCCAGGTCCGGGTGGCTGCCGAAGAAGTGCCGGAAGTTGCGGAAGTCGTCCGCGGACAGCCACTGTTCGGCCACGCCCTGGAACTGGAACAGGAGCATGTACCAGATTCGCCGCAGCTGCACGAAGTCCGCCTCGGCCGTGCAGGCGTCACCGAAGGCCGTGGGGTGGCCGACGGCGAGCGCGGTGAGGCTGCGGACGCGCTCGGGGTGCACACAGGCGAGCGCCCATACCGCTGCCGCGCCCAGTCGTGTCCCATCAGGTGGGCCTTCTCGATCCCGTACTGGTCCAGGACACCCATCAGGTCCACGACCTGGTGCACCAGGTCGTAGTCGGTGACGGCCGCGGGCTTGTCGGACTCGCCGTGCCCGCGGACGTCCAGGGTGATGGCCCGGTAGCCCGCGTCCGTCAGGGCGCGCACCTGGGCGTCCCACACGTGCCGGGTGTCGGCGAAGCCGTGCACGAGCAGGACCGCCGGGCCCTCCCCGTGCGATTCGGTCTCCAGCGCGAGGGGGACACCGTTCACCGTCGTACGCAAGGTCATGCCGCCTTTCTTCTGTGCTTGGCCCGGCGAGCCCAGGAACGCCCCCTCACACGCGCTTGCACACGGCCTTCACCCCACGGAGGACCAGGCGCGGTCCATGGCGTGCTCCGGCGCGGGCACCGTCCGCGCGGGTCGTCCACGCAGGGCCGGCTCCAGCGCGTCGGACCGGGGCATCCCTTCTCCGGCCGTCCGGGCGCGCAGGAACCGTTCGGCGCCCAGCGCTCGCCGCCCCTCCGCCTCGACCTCGCGGCGCCAGGCGGCGAAGACGGGCCAGCAGTCGGCGCCCACGGACCGCCGCAGTGCCTCGGAGGCTCCCAGCAGGGTCGAGGCACGGGTGTGTTCACCGGCTCGCGAGGCCGTGCGGCCCACGGCGAGCAGCGCCACCGACAGCCCCCACACCACGTCCATCTCGTCGAACAGCCGGCAGCTCTCCTCCAGGTAGGCCGTGGCCCTGTCCGACTGCCCCGCCTCCAGCTCCAAGGCGGCCCGCATGACGCCGAACCAGGCGATGCTCTTGGGATCGTGTGCGGTCGGCACCGCGGACAGCGTGGGGGCAGCGGCCGGCGCGACGCCGGCCGTTCGCCCAGGACGCGGCTCAGCGCGAGCATGGTGCCGAAGATGAGCGCCCACTGCTGCAGCCAGCCGTGGCGCAGTTCGACGGCCAGCTCCGAGGCGGTGCGCAGCAGCTGCTCGGCCCGGTCCAGGTCCTGCGCCGCGGTCGCCGCGAGTCCGCGGCTGACCAGGACGTAGGTGCGTCCTTCCGCGTCGTCCAGCCGGTTGAAGAGCGCGGCCGCCTCGTCACAGGCCTCCTCGGCCCCGGCCAGGTCGCCCTGGATCGTCGCCAGGCACGCCGATCCGGCCAGTGCGTAGGCCCGCAACGCCGCCGGGGTGTCGTCGTCACAGATCGCCAGGACGTCCCGGACGTAGCGGCGGCCTTCCGCGTAGCGGCCGTGCAGCTCCCAGAACTGCGCGAGGGCCGCGGCCATGCGCAGGGTGCTCACCGCGTCACGTGTCCGCAGGGACCGGTCGAGGGCGGCACGGATGTTGGCGTACTCGGTTTCGAGCCGGCGCAGCCACGCCGGGGACGCGCCGCTGAGCAGGGCGTCGCCCGCCGACTCCGTCAGGGCCGCGAAGTGGGCGAGGTGCCGGGCGCCGATCAGAGTCCGGACCTCACCGCGGCACAGCTCCCGCGAGGCGAACGCCCGGATCATCCGCAGCATCCGGTAGCGGTACTGTCCCTCGTCGGTGACCTCCACCGAGACCATCGACTTCTCGACCAGAGCGCTGAGGACGTCGACGACCTCATGCTCGTCGAAACCGGTGTCGGGACCGGCGCAGACGGCTTCCGCGGCCGCCAGGTCGAAGCCGCCGGCGAAGATCGAGAGGTAGGCGAGGAGGCGTTGCTCGTCCGGGTCGAGCGCGTCATGGCTCCAGGCGATGACTTCCTGGAGCGTCCGGTGCCGGGCGGGGGCGAGGGCGCCGCGCGTGCGCAGGCCGTCCGGCCGCTCGGCCAGCCGCGCGGCGATCGCGGCCACGGCGAGGCTGCGCGTGTTCGCCGCGGCGAGTTCGACGGCCAGCGGCAGCCCGTCGACGCGCTCGCACACCGCGAGGACGTCGGGCAGGTTCGCCCCGGTCAGCCGGAAGGCGTCGCCCGCCCTGGCGGCCCGGTCGGTGAACAGCCGCACCACGGCGGCCTCGACCGCGGTGGACGCGCCCTCCCGCACCAGATCCGGCACCGGCAGTCCGGACACGCCGATCACCTGTTCCGCGCCCGTGCCGCCGTCGCCAGCATCCGGGGGTCCGAGTCGACGCCTGTGACGTGGCCCGAGGGGCCGACGAGACGCGCGGCGAGGGCGGTGAGCTCACCGGTACCGCAGCCGACGTCCAGCACCCTCATGCCCGGTTCGATCCCGGCGAGCCTGAGCAGGTGCTCGCTGTGGGGCGCGTAGAGCAGGCTCTGCGCCTCCAGTCTGCGCGTCTCCTCATCGGACCGGCCCAGAATGCACTCGGGCGTTCTTCCCACTCCTTCATCTTCATCGACTGCTGCTGTGCCGGCTGTCCGCTTCCTCCCGGCCCTGCGCAGGCAGGCACTGCCACGGCGAAAAGTCATCAGGGTCACCTCGAACGGAACGGGCGCGGCGGCCGGCCGGTTCGCTTCCGCCTGCGGGAACCGGGTCGTGAACCGCCCGCCCGGCCACTTCGGTACTGAGCCCTTTCCAACCTGGCGGCCGGGCACGTCAGTTGGTCTGACAGGCAGGTGAAGCCCCTGGTAGATGGGTCTTCGACCAAGAAGAACCGTCCCCACCAGAGGCTTCGTGTGCTTGTCCACCCGTCCGGCGCCGACGTGTCGCCGACCCGACCGCCCGCCTTCGCCGCCCGTCGTGCCCTCGCCGTGCTGGTCCTGGCCGTGTGGATCGCCTTGGTCGCGGCACTGATCAGCGAGCCGGAGGCCAGGACGAATCGCCCCGGGGGCCGAGGCGGCTGGGCGAGGGCTCGCCCTTACGGAACTCGTGACGCCGTTCCCCGTGCCGCCTTCGGACCCTCGTCCCATCCTCACCACCTGCCGGTGGGACTCGACGACGGCAGTACGCATCCCACTGCTCACCTCGACGCGCCACAGGGCAGGGCCGTCGCGGATGCTCCCGGCGGGCGCCTCGGCCGGTGAATACCGACCCGAACGTGGGAGTCAGCCGGGTGATCGAAGGAGCGCCGGTACGCGTGGAGGTCCGGGCCGGAACTGGCCGTAGCGGCGTGTGCGCTTGATGCGCGTGCGCGGCGAGGACTGAAAAGTGCCGTGCCCCTCGTCTCCCAGGGGCACGGCACTCCGCCGGTCAGATGTCCCGGAAGTAACCAGCCGGCTCGGTGGCCTGCGACGATGCGCGGGATTCGGTCGCCGACCTGGGAGAATGGTCTTTCATTTGTTTCACGTTCGTGCCGGTTGATGAAGCCGAAAGCCCCAGAAAAGTCCCAGAGAGCTCTCACCGCCGACGGGCGGCCTTTCAGCTCTGCATGCCAATATCAGCTCGACGGGCACCCGCCGGCGGCAGTGAGCCGACGGGCGAAGGCGAATGAGTTGGTCAAGGGTTGCCGCCAGGTTCCCCGGCCGCGGCGAGCCGTTTGTTGCGGCGGACCGAGGACCAGAAGGAGGCGCCGATGAGGACGACGCCGATCATGCCGGTGATGAACTCGTTGATCTCGTACCGGATAGTCATCAGGAGGACGGCGGCGAGGGCGCCGATGGCGTAGTGGGCGCCGTGCTCCAGGTAGACGTAGTCGTCGAGGGTGCCCTGGCGGACCAGGTAGACGGTCAGGGACCGGACGTACATGGCGCCTATGCCGAGGCCGAGGGCCATCAGGACGATGTCGTTGGTGATGGCGAAGGCGCCGATGACGCCGTCGAAGGAGAACGACGCGTCCAGGACCTCCAGGTAGAGGAACATGAAGAACGCGGCCTTGCCGGCCAGCTTGACGGCCGACTTGGGCTTGCCGGCCCGTTCGGCGGCCTCTTCCGCCTCGAGCTTGTCCTCGAAGAAGCCGGAGAGGCCGCCGACGACCAGGTAGGTGATCAGACCGGCGATGCCGGAGAGCAGGACCGTCTCGGCCTTGTCGACGTGGGTGCCGCCGTGCTGGTGGGCGTGGGCGCCGAAGGTGATGGCGGAGACCAGCAGCACGATCAGGGCGATGCAGACCGACAGCATGTCGACCTTGCCGAGCTTGGCCAGCGCGCGCTCCAGCGGAGCGAGCCACTTGATCTCCCGGTCCTCGAAGATGAAGTCGAGGAAGATCATCAGGAGGAACATGCCACCGAAGGCGGCGATCGACGGATGGGCGTCCGTCACCAGCTCCTGGTAGCGGTCCTTGTCGGTGAGCGCGAGGTCGACGGCCTCGATCGGTCCGAGCTGCGCGCTGACCGCGACGATCACGACGGGGAAGACCAGCCGCATGCCGAAGACGGCGATCAGAATGCCGATGGTGAGGAAGATCTTCTGCCAGAAGGCATTCATCTTCTTCAGGATTCCGGCGTTGACCACCGCGTTGTCGAAGGACAGCGAGATCTCCAGGACGGAGAGGATCGCCACGATGCCGAAGGCGGTCCACCCCCCGTAGAAGACCGCCGCGACCAGGCCGAGCGCGGTGACCGCGAACGACCAGCCGAAGGTTCTCAGAAGCACCGGTCAGTTCACCGTGCCTTCGGGGAGGAGGGCGATGCCGTCGTCGTCGGCGTGGAGGATGTCGCCGGGACGGAAGGTGACGCCTCCGATGGTGACAGGGACGTCGACGGCTCCGGCGCCTTCCTTGGCGCTCTTGCGGGGGATGGTGCCCAGCGCCTTGATGCCGAGGCGGAGTCCGGCGAGGGCGGTGCTGTCGCGGACGGCGCCGTGGAGGACGAGGCCGGCCCAGCCGTTGTCCTGGGCGGCGCCGGCGATGAGGTCGCCGACCAGGGCGGTGCGCAGGGAGCCGCCGCCGTCGACGACGAGGACGGCTCCGTCGCCCGGGGTGCGCAGCAGGTCGCGCAGCAGGCCGTTGTCCTCGTGGCAGGAGACGGTGCGGACGAGGCCGGCGAAGCTCCGGTGAGCGCCGAACTGGCGGAACTGCAGGTCGATGACGCGCAGTTCGGTGCCGTACTGGTCGACCAGGTCGGCGGTGGGGACGGGGGTGACTGTCATGGGGTTCCTTCGTCGCTGGGTGGGCTGCCGCGCTCGCGGCTCATCCGGCCGTCAGGGGGATGGGGGTGCGAGCGCGGCAGCCTGCTCGGGGGAGAGCGGACGGGTGGCGTGTCCGCGTAGGAGGAGGTGGAGCTTGGCGGTCTCCTCCAGTTCCTCGATCGCGTCGGCGGCCTGTTCCAGTGACGCGCCGGCGATGACCGGACCGTGGTTGGCGAGGAGGACGGCGTGGTGGGCGCGGGCCGCGTGTTCGGCCAGCGGTTCCAGGGTGCTGTCACCGGGGGCGTGGTAGGGGAGGAGGGGGAGGGTGCCGACGCGCATGGCGTAGTAGGCGGTGAGCGGGGGCAGCGCGTTGGCGGGGTCGACACCGTCGAGGCAGGAGACAGCGGCGGCGTGGGTGGAGTGCAGATGGACGACGGCGTTGGCGGCGGGCCGTGCCCGGTAGAAGGCGGCGTGCAGGAATGCCTCCTTGGTCGGCCGTGGTCCGTCGAGGTGCTCGCCGCGCAGGTCCGTGCGAGACAGTTCGCCTTCCTCGACCGTGCCGAGGCTGGAACCGGTGGGGGTGAGCAGCAGGGTGCCGTCGGCCAGGCGGACGGACAGGTTGCCGGTGGAGCCGTGGGTGAGGCCCCGGGTGAACAGGGAGCGGGCGGTGCGGACGATGAGTGTGCGGGCGGCCGACTCTTCCGGGTAGGGGGTCACTTAACCTCCGTGAGGGCGCGGGTGAACAGGTCGGGGGCGCCGAAGTTGCCGGACTTGAGCATGAGGGCGAGGTCGCCGCTGTTGGTGGTGGCGTAGGTCCAGGGCACGCCGGGGTCGGCTTCCTCGCCGACGAGGACGGCGCGGACGCCGAGGGCGGTGGTGACGGCGCCGGAGGTTTCCCCGCCCGCGACGAGCATGCGGCGGACGCCGCGTTCGACGAGGTGGGAGGCGAGGGTTCCGAGGAGTTCCTCGACCTGTGCGGCGGCCTCGGCGACACCGAGCTGGGCCTGGACGGCGGCCAGTTCCTCGGGGGAGGCGGAGGCGTAGACGAGGACGGGGAGCGCGGGGTCCTGTTCTGCGTACCAGGCCAATGCCTCGCCGGTGACGTCGCGGCCGGTGGCGGCGGCGAGGACGTCGAGGTGGAGGGAGGGCAGGCCGGCGGCGTAGAACTGGGCGATCTGCTCCAGGGTGCGGGCCGAGCAACTACCGGCCAGGACGGCGGCCCGTCCCTCGGACGGCTTCGGTTCGACGGATGACGGTCCGGTGGCCGGATACGCGTGCCCGAGTCCTTCGGCGAGACCGGCGGCCCCGGCGACCACCGGCAGTTCGAGCGTGGCGGCACCGAGTACGGCGAGGTCCTCGTCGGTGAGGGCGTCGGCGACGACGTGCCGGACACCGGCCTGCTGGTGTGCCGTGATCGCCTCGCGGACGGCCTCGACCCCGCGCCGCACCGTGGCCCAGTCGACCAGGCCCACCGGATGGCGGGTCTGTGCGGACAGCAGGCGCACCAGGGCGGAGTCCGTCATGGGGTTGAGCGGGTGGTGGCGCAGCGGCGAGTCGGACAGCAACCGGTCGTGGACGAACAGGTGGCCCTGGTAGACGGTGCGGCCGTTGGGCGGGGAGGCCGGGCAGTGCAGCGTGACGGTGGCACCGGCGGCGTCAAGGAGTGCGTCGGTGACCGGGCCGATGTTGCCCTGCGGGGTGGAGTCGAAGGTGGAGCAGTACTTGAAGTACACCTGCGCCGCGCCCTTGGACCACAGCCAGCGCTGGGCGGTGAGGGAGTCGGCGACGGCCTCGTCGGCGGGCGTGGAGCGGGACTTGAGCGCGACCACGGCCGCGTCGCAGTCCGCCGGCAGGGTGGTGGTGTCGTCCGGGGTGCCGAAGACCAGGGCGGTGCGCAGGCCGGCACGCCGGAAGGCGGCGGCGACATCGGTGCCGCCGGTGAAGTCGTCGGCTATGCAGCCGATGCGCAGGGTCATGGTCGGGCTCTCTCCTCGGGCTGTGCGTCGTGCGGCTCATGGGGCCCGGGGCGGGCGGCGTGGAACCCGCCCCGGACGACCGGGGGTGCTGCTACCGGGCAGCGCCGATGGCCTTGATGACGGCGGCGGTGAACTCGGTGGTGGAGGCGGAGCCGCCGAGGTCGCGGGTGGAGGTGCCGGCGGCGATCGCGTCGGCCACGCCCTGCTCGATGATCTTCGCGACGGCGGCGAGCTTCTCGTCGCCGTGCTTGGCGCCGAGCCACTCGAACAGCATGGCGCCGGAGAGGATCATGGCGACGGGGTTGGCGATGTTCTGCCCGGCGATGTCGGGGGCCGAGCCGTGGGACGCCTGGGCCATGGCGGTGGTGGCGGAGGAGTTGATCGAGGGCGCGGTGCCCAGCGAGCCGGAGATCTCGCCGGCCAGGTCGGAGAGGATGTCACCGAACATGTTCTCGGTGACGATGACGTCGAAGTCCTGGGCGCGGCGCACCAGGTGGACGGTCATGGCATCTATGTGGAAGTCGTCCACGGCGACGTCCGGGTAGTCCTTGGCGACTTCCTGGCACACCGTGCGGAACAGGCCGGTGGTGAGCTTGAGGACGTTGGCCTTGTGGACGATGGTGAGCTTCTTGCGGCGCGAGCGGGCCAGGTCGAAGGCGACGCGGGCGACGCGCTCGGTGGCCTCGCGGGTGATGATGCCGAGCATGATCGCGGTGTCCGGAGTGGGCATGAACTCCCCGGTGCCCGCGAAGGTGTTGCGGTCGGCGTAGAAGCCCTCGGTGTTCTCGCGGACGATGACCAGGTCGGCGTTGTCGCAGACGGCCTTCGCGCCCGGGAAGCTCTTGGCGGGGCGGATGTTGGCGAAGAGCTGGAAGTGCTTGCGCAGGGTGCCCGACGGGTTGAGCGCGGACTTGTGCGGCTCCGGGTAGGAGACCGAGTCGTGCGGGCCGAGGTACCAGCCGTCCAGGCCGGCGAGGGCGTCCTTGGTCTCCTCGGGAACGGGGGTGCCGTGGGTCTCGATGGCCGAGGCACCGAGCGGCAGGGTCACCCAGTCGACCGAGACACCGGCGGCTTCGGCTGCCGCGGTGGCGATCTCGACGGAGGACGGGACGATCTCGGGGCCGATGCCGTCGCCCTCGAGGACGCCGAGGCGGTAGGTCTTGCTGCTCATGGTGCGGGTTCCTCTCAGAACAGGGGGGGTGGGGCGGGTCAGGAAAGTGCTGTCGCGGCGTCGGTGAGCGCGGTCCACGAGCGGGCGGCGGCCTTGGGGCTGTCGCCGTCCTGGGTGTGCTCCAGGGTCAGCCAGCCGGTGAAGCCGCCCTCGCGCAGTGCGCTGAACAGGGCGGGGAGCCGGGGATCACCGATGGTCAGCGGGCCTCGGGTGGAGGGTGCGGCGAGTTGCAGGCAGCCGGTGACGGCGGCGTGTTCGGTGACCGCCCGGACCACGTCGACACCTTCGGCATCGAGGTGGTGGGTGTCCAGTACCAGTCCGGCCGGGGCGTCGAGGGAGTCGATGAAGGCGAGGGCTTCCCCGGGGGTGTGCCACAGCGAGGTGCTGGTCCGCGACTGGGCCTCCAGCAGGAGCCGGCTGCCGCGGTCGGCCGCCTCTTCGGCCAGCTGCTGTACGGCGTGTTCGGCCCACAGACGCTGCATGTCCTCCAGCCCCGGCAGGAAGGTGCCGCGGGTCTGCCCGAGGGTGACCGGCACACCCAGCTCGCCGGCGAGCCGGGCCGCGCCCAGCAGGCGGAACAGGGCGTGACGGCGTACGTCGGGCGACGGGTCGGTCAGCGTCAGCCGGTCCTGTGCGCGGACCGGGCCGGTGCCGATACCCAGCACCTTCAGGCCGGCCGTCTCCACCGTGCGGGTCAGTTCCTCGGCGGTGTGCGCGCCGGTCTCGCGGACCTGCACCTCCACCCCGTCGTAGCCCAGCTCGGCCAGTCGGCGGACTCCTTCGGCCAGCGGCGCGGTGAAGCCGAGCGGCATCGACGCGGAGCAGTCGTCACCGGAGACGGTGTAGGCCAGCGGCCACGGCAGCCCCGTGCTCATGACGCGACCGCCGGTGCTCCTGCCGGAACGAGCAGGCCGCGCAGTTCGCGTGCGGCGGCGCCCGCGCCGTCCAGCACCGGCACACCCAACAGGTCGGCCAGGGCGTCGCGGGCCGGGGTGAGCGAGTACTGCGCCAGCAGCACAACGTCGGCGTCGGCGCCCCCGGCTGCGCGCAGGGCGTCCGCCAGGTGCCGGGCGGCCTCCTCGGGGCGGGCCCCGGCGGCCTCCTCGCTCAGGGCGGTCACGATGTCGACCGGCCGGTCCGGGCGTACGGCCGGGACGAGCGCTTCGAGCTGGGCGACGGCCGCCGGTACGGCAGGCGGCGTCGAGGCGACGACGGCGATACGGCCGTACGGGCCGGCCAGGGCGGCCTTGAACATCGCCTCGTCGGACTTCAGGACGGGCGCCTTCCACAGGGTACGGGCGGTGTCCACGACTTCGCCGTAGGAGGAGCAGGTCAGCAGCAGGGCCTGGGCTCCGCCGTCCATCACGTGGCCGATCAGGCGGAGCATCCGCCGGCGCAGGGCGCCGGTGAGTCCGCCGGCGCCGCGGGCGTCGTCCAGGAGACGGTCGTCCAGCACGTTCCAGACCGTGGCCTGCGGGAACTCTTGCGCGAACGCCTCTTCGGCGATGCGGTGCGCGGCCGGCACGGCGTGGATCATGGCGACCAGAGGCTGGGGTTCTATCACCGGGGTTCTTACCTCTTCCGGTAGGCGGGGACCGGCAAGGGTCCCGACCGCGGGCCTGCCTCCGGCCGACCTGGGACATGTTTCCCGACGGCGGGGGCGCGGGCCCGAGATGGGGGACGGCGGCGTGGTGTCGCGGTGCCGTGCCGTCACTGTAGGCCGAACCGGTCAACCGGTCAACCGGTTGTGTCGATGGGGAGCCGCGGGCGCCGGTACCGGCCCGGCTGCCCGCGGTCTCCCGCTACGCCTCGCGCTGTTCGAGCGCCTTCATCAGGCGGCGGGAGGCGCCCTCCATGTGCCGGGCCATCGCCGTGCGGGCGGCCTCGGCGTCGCCCTTCGCGACCGCCTCATAGATCGGCACGTGGTCGGCGTAGGCCACCTCGCGGGACCGCACGGCGCCCGTGCGCTCGACCCAGCCGCGCTGGATCATCGCCCGCATGCCCTTGAGCATGTCCCGCAGCACCGTGTTGCCGGCCAGTTCGCCGAGGGCGGCGTGGAAGGCGGTGTCCGCCTCGGGGAACTCCTCGTCCGGGCACTCCCGCATCGCCGTCAGCCGGGCCCGCAGCAGCTCGACGCCCGCCTCGTCGCGCGCCTGCGCGGCCAGCCCCGCCACGATCACCTCCAGCTCCGCCCGGGCCTGCACCATGTCGCGGGCGCCCCGCTCGCCCAGGACCAGACCCAGCTCGAACAGGCGGTAGAGCACGTCGGAGTCGGTGCCGCGGAAGTACGTCCCGCTGGACTGGCGGATCTCCAGCAGGCCGAGGAACCCGAGCGACTTGATCGCCTCACGCACCGTGGGCCGGTTCACCCCCAGCATCTCGGTGAGCTGCCGCTCGGAGGGGATACGGTCGCCGGGCTGGACCTCGCCGGACATCAGGTAGTCGATCAGGCGACGGGAGACCTCCGCGGCCAGCGGCTCGCGCGGCTCGACCGTGATCCTGGCGAGTTCGGCCATCGATTTCCTCACTTCGGTATTGACGCGATGGCCGGATTCTAGTTACCTACCGGCAATCCGGTAAACCGGTTGTCCGGAAGTGGCGGGCCAATCCGCCATCCTTGAGCGACCGGGTGCCCCGGTAGTCCCAGCCATGCCAGGCGCACTCCTGACGTCCCCACCGGGCCTTCGCCCGCCGCGACCGTGCGCCCTCCGAGCCGCCGTACAGGAGCCGCACGTACCATGACCGACCCGACGCACGAGCCGAGTACGGCCTTGCGTGCGCTGCCGGTCGTCACCCGAACCGACACGCACTGAACCTCACGCGCCGTCCTGCGCCGCCGTCAGACCGGCGGCCCTCAGCCCTGCCCCAAGGAGCAACGATGCTCGCCGTCCTCGGCTTCGCCACACTGGGCAGCTTCATGCTGCTCGTGATGCGGAAACACCTCTCCGCGTTCACCGCCATCATGCTCACCCCGATCGCCGCCGCCGTCGTCGCGGGCAAGGGCACCGAGCTCGGCGACATGATCATGAACGGTCTGGACACCGTCGCGCCCACTGCGGCGCTGCTGCTCTTCGCCGTCCTCTACTTCGGCCTGATGATGGAGTGCAAGCTCTTCGAGCCGATCGTCCAGGCCATCGTCCGCGCCTCCAAGGGCGACCCGGTCCGCATCGTGGTCGGCACCGCCGTGCTCTCCCTCCTGGTCGCCCTCGACGGTGACGGCACCACCAGCTACATGATCGTCTGCTCGGCGTTCCTGCCCATCTACCGGCGCCTGGGCATCAACCCCCTCATTCTGGCGACCCTGGCGGCCATGGCGCTGGGCACCATCTCCGGCACCACGCCCTGGGGCGGCGCCGCCACCCGCGGCATCAGCGTCCTGCACCTGAGCGCCACCGAGTACTTCGTCCACATGATCGGCCCCATGGCCCTCACCAGCCTGGCCATCGTCGCCGTCGCGTACTGGCTCGGCCTGCGCGAGCGCGGCAAGCTCGATCCGGAGAAGCTGGCCGCCTACAAGCTGGAGATCGCCTCCGGCGAGGCGTTCGAGCCGGTCAAGGCCGACTGGCGGATGTGGTTCAACGCCGCCCTCACCGTGCTGCTGATGGTGCTGCTCATCGCCGAGGTCGCCGACCTCCTGGTGCTCTTCATGGTCGCGTTCGTCATCGCCCTGCTGGTCAACATCCGCTCCATCGGCGACCAGCAGGACCTCATCAAGCGGCAGGCCGCCAACGCCGTCCCCGTGATGATCCTCGTCCTGGCCGCCGGCGTCTTCACCGGCATCATGACCGACTCCGGCATGATCAAGGCCATGGCCGACGCCGCCCTCTCGATCGTCCCGGAGGGCTGGGGCAGCGTCATCCCGCTGTTCACCGCGGTCCTCGCCCTGCCGCTCGGCTTCTTCATGTCCAACGACGGCTACTGGTTCGGCGTCGTGCCCGTCCTCGCCGAATCCGCCGCCCACTACGGCATCCCCGCCAACGAGATCGCCCGGGCCGGCGCCATCGGCCAGATCCTGCACATGATGGGCCCCACCAGCGCGCCCCTGTGGGTCCTCCTCGGGCTGGTCAAGGCGGAACTCGGCGACTTCCAGAAGCACGCCCTGCGCTGGGGCGTCCTCGTCTCCCTCGCCTACATCCTCTTCGCCGTCATCACCGGCGCCATCAGCGTCACCTGAGCCGCACCCTGTGTCCTGCGTCCTCGTGCCCGGTGGGCCGCACCCCATGTCGGTGCGGTCCACCGGATTCGTGCCGTGCCGGGACGGAGCCCCGGCGGTTCGTCATCCCGGCACCCGGAGTTCGGACGACCGTGACGGTGCCGGTCATCACGGCGAAGGCGATGCAGGCTAGCGGGACGGCGCTCGATGAGTTCCTGCTGGTCCCCGGCGGCGTGGATGTTGACGAGCAGGGCGACGGTGGACGCCACCAGGAAGATCACCACCAGATTGGCGACGCATCGGATCCGCGCCTGCCCTTCGGGGTCCTTCGGGGGCATCGAGAAGTCCGGTTCTGGCCACCAAGCACCTCACGGAGAACACCATGCACCACCACGACACCGAAGCGCCCTGCTTCAGCCACTTCGAGCCCGCGGTCCTGCGCCCGGCCGAACTGACCTCCTTCAGCCGAGGCGGCGGCGCCCGCACCATCCCGCTGGTCACCCAGGCCGTCGGCGCCGAGGTCTTCCTCACCGGGCAGACCCTCTTCGACGGCGGCGCCGGCATCGCGCTGCACACCCACAACTGCCCCGAAAGCGTCACCATCCTCGAAGGCGACGCCATCGTGGAGATCGACGGCACCGAGCACCACCTCACCCGCTTCGACACCACCTACGTCCCCGCGGGCACGCCCCACCGGTTCCGCAACGCCTCCGCCACCGAGCCGATGCGCATCCTGTGGATCTACGCGTCGGTCGACGCCACGCGCACCATCGTCGAGACAGGCGTCACCGTACGGGTCGACGCCGAGCGCGACAGGGCCGCCGCGACAGGCTGCGACCGACCCAACTCATATCCGTAAGGTCATCCACGCATGGCTCAGGGGGACCAGCGGGATCGACAGCCATCTACCGCGCTACCGGCTCATGTCCCGGTGAGGACGACCAGTGGACCTCTGTGCCTGCGCCGGCGGCCCGTACGAGGGAAGCAGCGACTGAGCCGAAACAATCCCAGGGCGTCGCCGTCCGCGGCCCGTCGGTCAAACGGTTTCCGGGTAGAGCAGGCAGTCGTCCGGGCGAATGAGAAGGTTGATCTCCCGGCCTGTGTGCTGGATGGGGCTTTCGGTGTGGATGCGCAGGTCGCCGAGGCTGAGTTCGTACTCGAATCGGGCGCCGGTGTACGAGCACTGATCGATCCTGGCCCGGAGTATGTTGACGGTGCCGTCGTGCGAAGGCTTCGCGCGGTCGGTGAGCGTGATGCGTTCGGAGCGCAGTCCTACGGTTGTGAAGGGAGGCGGCTCTTGCGTTCGTAGCGGTCGGTCAGGCACCCGTAGTTGAACAGCCAGGAGATGCACGGAAGGCGCCTCACCTCCCAACTCGCGACTTCGAAACGAGGGATTGGACGAATAAAAGACTCTGTCCCTTGTCGGCTGCATCGCCGGACCATTGCTGAATCACTGCTTGATTTTCCACGGTACAACTATGCCGAACTTCTAGAGGTAAATTCCTGCCAGCGTCGTAATGATCACGATCCCCGCCGTGGTGAGAATGATATTGCGCCGCCGTACCTTGGGGTCGAGTGCGCGCTGGGCAGCTTCGGTGACCTTGCGTCGGGTCCAGCGTAGGACGATCTGTGCCCAGGTGAATTCGGTCGCCCAGATGGCCATGCCTCCGAAGATCACCATCCAGCCCGGGCCGGGCAGTACCAGCATCGCGACGCCAGCCCCGACTACGGCGAGACCAACGACGAAGATTCCGACCTGCCAGCCCGCGCGGAGCAAGCTTGACTTCTGGATGAATCCGGGGGCCCGCGAGCCCAGCTTCCGCTCCGTCGCCCGCTCGTCCCCCGCAACGGAATCAGCGGTCACCGTCACGGCGACCTTATCCTGCTTATCATTCTCCGCGTTCATGAAGCCCAACCTGTCGGAACCGAGACGTGAAAACGAACGGATTGAAGCATCGCAAGGTGGATACGGTGGTGGACACCTCTGCGCGCAAGGGGGGACTTGAGTGCGAGTGCCTCGCGCGGCTGACCCAACCGGCTGGCTCAACCCCCAGACCAAGAACCTCATCCTCCTGCTCTGACGCCCTGATTCGTATAGTGATGATCGACCTCACGAGCCGGAGGTTGACCCGAGAATTCACCGCAAGACCGGGAAGGTCCATAGCAGGCTCAGGGAGAGGACGCTGCTATCAGGCGAGCTTTCTCATCTATTCCCGACCCGCAATCGGTCGACCTGACGCTGCGACAGGTTGGTCAACCGGACGACCTGAACCGTTTCGATCGGTTCCTCGAAGCCAACGGTGCGGTGACTGGAGGGTTCGTGGAACGGCTCACGGCTCCGGCGAACAAGGCGAAGTCTGACTTCGTGGTGGGGGCTGTCAGACGGCGGCAATATCGATGGACATCTCCTTGAACGCCTTGTCCATCATGGCCGTCATGACTTTCTTGCCGACCCGGTTGGTCAGCACCTTCTGCATGGCGGTGCGCACGATCTTGTCCTTGCGGGTCTGGGGGACGAATGTCGGCAGGCCCTCGGTGCGTGCGGACTTCTGTTGGAGCGCCATGAAGGGGCGCAGCTTCTGGTCCCATTCGCGCAGGGCACGGGCAGTGTTGCCGGGGTTGCGCTGGAGCAGGGTGCCCAGCAGGTCGGCGCCCGCCATCGCGGTGGAGGCGCCCATGCCGGAGTAGAGGGTCAGGCACCAGGCGGCGTCACCGAGCAGGACGACCCGGTCGGTGTGCCAGGTGTCCATCTCGATCTGGTGGGCGGAGTCGAAGATGTAGTCGTCGGCCTGCTCGAACTGCCGGAGCAGATGACCGAGTACGGGGCCGACGGGCTCTGGCCCGAAGGCGGCGCGCAGCGACTCGATGGGTGGACGGCGGAACTGGGCGTCTTCGTCGTCGGTGCGGTAGTTGAACAGCAGTCCGGGCTGGTGGTCGGTGAAGGGGAAGGTCCACACCGAGCGCCCCGGTTCGGCGAGGACGACGCCGTCCTGGGGCCGGTAACCGGGAACGGGTTCCTTCATGGTGGTGGCGGCGACGATGTGGTGCAGCGGGCGCATGAAGCGGCTGTCGGGGCCGAACGCGAGGCGGCGGACGGTGGAGCGCAGGCCGTCGGCGCCGATCACGAGGTCGAAGCGCTCAGTGGTCTCCGTCACGCCCTCGCCGGTGGTGGTGCGCAGGGTGACGTCGACTCCCGCAGGGTGTTCGTCGAGGGCGGTGGGTGTGGTGCCGTAGCGGATCTCGGTACGGAGGGCGACTGCGTCGTGGAGGGCGGTCTCGATGTCGCCCCGCAGGATCAGGCGGGGGCCGCCGGGGAGGTCGCCGTAACCCATGCCGGGACGGCGGCGTCCGTCCCGCTCCACGTCATAGGTGATGCTGGTGGGGTCGGTGCGGTTGCCGATGGCGTCGAGGATGCCCATGCGCTTCGCGGTGGCGCGGCCGGTTTCGAAGAGGCCGATGAAGTAGCCGGCGGCGCGGCGCTCGGAGGCTCGCTCGACGATCACGGGATCCCAGCCGATGTCGTGCAGGCGCATCGCCGTGGCGAGGCCACCGATGCCCATGCCGACGATCAGGGCTCGGGGTACGGGGTTGTTCAAGGGGGTCTCCTCTTCGGTGCGGGTCCGTGACTGGGAGGTCGTTACGGCATGGGGCTGCCGGGGGAGCATGGGGACGGTGGGAGCGGCGTCGAGGTCCTGTGGGTGGGCGCGGTGGAAGAGCGGGCCGCGGACGTCGGTTCCGACGGAGTCGGAAGACAGCGGACCGCGTGCGGGGGAGAAGTCACTGCTCAGGACGCGCACGTCGAGGGCTCTGTGGGGGGCAGGGCGAGGACGACTGTCCGGGACGGATCGGCTCTGGCCCCGCCCACCCGGTCTGCTCGTGGCCCGTTCTACCGAACTATGGGGGGCGGTGGCTTGTTGGACCGGAGGCCGGCGCCGACGGTCCGGGGGCGAGGTCAGTGGGGGCAGGTATGGTCACTGCCCGGAGTCGAGGCGTGATGCCACTTCGGTGGCTGCGCGCTGGCCCGAGAGGATGGCGCCGTTCATGGTGCCGGAGGTCTCGTCGGCTGTTTCGGTGCCGGCCCAGTGGACGCGTCCGACCGGCTCGCGCAGGAACGGTCCGAAGGTGGTCCACGTCTTCGGCCCGACCGCCGGGTTCGGCCCTCCGGGTGCGAAGCTGTCGTTGCCCCAGGAGAAGTCGGTGTAGTCGATGGCGTGGCGCGCGGGCGCACCGTACAGGTGGATGAGGTGCCGCATGACGCGGCGGCGGCGCTCGGCCTCGTCGTATGCGTCGAACCCGCGCGCGTCACAGAAGACCATGAGGATGCCGGGGCCATCGGCGTCCGGGCTGACGTCGAAAGTGAGGAAGGCGGTCTCGTCGTCGGACATTCCTTCTCCCGAGAGACCTTCGTCCCGCCAGAAGGGGCGGTCGTAGGCGACGAAAGCCTTGCTGAGTGCTCCCAGCCGCCAACTGCGCGAGAGCCCGTAGTGACGCTCCGGGAGTGCGGGCGTGAACTCGATGGTCGAGCGGTGCGCCGGCGACGCCGTCACGATGACGTACCGGGCTTCGACGGTGTGCTTGCTGGTCTCGACCGTGACGCGTTCGCCGGCCGTGGAGATGCGCTCTACGGGGGAGGCGACGAGCAGGCAGTCTTCCAGCGTGCCGGCGAGCCTGCTGACCAGTGTGTGCATCGTTCCCAACAGCCGGTCCTGCTGGTCGCCGCCCTCGACGGCGAGCATGTGCTCGATACCGCCCAGGTTCTTGATGTACCGCATCACGTTGAACAGTGAGACCTCGCCGACGGGTGCACCCCAGTGCACGAGGCTGAACATGTTCATGAACTTCCGGGTGTCCTTGAGGGCGTGCTTCAAGGTCAGCCACTCGCCGAAGGACATCGAGTCGAAGTGTGCGGCGTGGCGGTGCTCCCAGGGAGAAGAGACGGGGAGGCCGTCGACCATCTTCTGCAGGACCCCCATGATCCGCGTGAGGTCGAGCATCACCCAGGGTGCCATGGACGTGGCGCTCTCGATCTTGCGCTTGCCTCCGAAGGACATGACGCCCTTGCCCGGCTGGGACTGGGGCACGAACTCGCAGTCGAATCGGCGTGCGAGGTCGCGTACTGCGGTGTGACCCGGTGCGACCCAGGTCGCTCCGGCGTCGACGGGGACGCCCGCGACCTCGACCGTGTGGATCCGTCCGCCGACGCGGTCACGGCCCTCGATGACGACGACGTCGTACCCGGCTCGGGAGAGCTGGTCCGCTGCCGTGAGCCCTGCGAGCCCGGCGCCGACGACAACGACGTCGGCGGATCGGGTACTGACACTGGTCATGGTCGCGCTCCGTTCGTATGCGGCCTGCCGGCCGTCTGCCTCGTCCCAATACTGTACTGACGTGTCAGTGTAGTTTTCAAGTCGGGTGAGGTCGCTCACCGGTACGAGGGGTGGGGGAACCGCAGAGACGTAAGAGGAAGTAGTCCGCGCGGGAGGCCCCGGCTGCCGACGCCCGCACGAGGGGAGGCGTGTCGCTCGGGCGACGGTGGGCGGCCGTCCCTGGCCTCGGTCGGCCCCTCGTCTCATCGACTCTCCGGTGCTCTTCGCCCTGGCCTGCGTGTGCAGCGGCTTCACATCGCGCGCGGCCTCTTGCCCGTCGTGAGGCGGGACCGCCGTGCACATCGGTATGCATCTCGGGTCAGCAAGCGGAGGTACGCGCACAAGGACCCGCCGGGCGGTGTGTTCAGCGAGCTCGGAGATCGCGGGCTCGGACGTTCACGCGGCGGGGCTCACTGCCAAGCTGCACCTGGCCGTCGAGCCAGGCCGGAATTTTCCGTCGATTGTGGTGACGGCGGGACAGCGCGGGGACTCGCCGCAGTTCGAGCCGGTGCGGGAGAAGGTTCGCGTGTCCCGCACCGGTCCGGGCCGGCCATGTTTCCGCCTCGATCGGGTCTGCGCGGAACGGGCGTCTTCCGTAGGAACCGCGCCCACCTGCGCCGCCGCGAGAATCGCTGCACGATCCTGGACGTGGCTGACCGGGCGCGCGACGGCCGGAAGCTCGGCTCACGCGGTGGCCGACCTCCAGGCTTCGGCCCAGCCGACTGTCGTCGGCGCCAGGCGGTCGAGTGCGGGATCAACCCCCTCAACGATTGGCTGTGACTCTCGGCTGTCACACGACATGATCCGCGCTTGCGCTGGTCGGATGGCTGCCCGAGGCCCAGATGCAGAGCACGGGCTCATCTCGATCGCTCAGTTGATCCCAGCCCACCTGCCCCACCCGTGGGACGACCTTCGGTCCGTGCCCCTGGTCAGTGGCCGACGTGCACAAGGTCATCGCTCAACGCGAAGGCCCGCCGGACGCTGCGGCACTTGGGCAGCGCCGGGCTGGGACGTCGGCGCAGTGCTATGTGCCAGGAGTAGTGAGCTTCTCCAACTCGGTTCGCAGGGCGGCGATTTCGGACCGGTCGGGCCTGAGTCCCCATCCGGCCATGAGGCCGGCGCCGTCGACGGCGTTCAGGATGACGGTGCGTGCTCCCACGGAGAGTCCGTCTTCGGCCATCTTGGCCTTCCAGCGCGCACCGTCCTCGGAGGCGATCTCCGAGACCCCAGGGGTCACTGCGAGGGCAGCCAGGAGGAAAAGCCGTTCGCCGACCAATTCGATCGCGTCGCCTTCCAGTGATGCGCGGATGAAGGCGCGCGCCAGGCGCCCGGGGTCCTGGCCGTCCTCGACGCGGTCCTGCACCGCCTGGTGGAACTGGGCGAGCACGTCCTGGGCCAGCGCGAGCCACAGCGCGTTCTTCGAGCTGTAGTGGTAGATCACCGCTCCGCGAGTCAGCCCGGCCGCGGCCGCCACGTCGTCGAGGGTCGCCCGGGCCCCCTGCGCCACGACGACGCCCCTGGCGGCATCAAGGATCAACCGCTTGGTGTTCTCGGGCCCTCGTCCTGCTGTGCGTCCCATTGATCTCTCTCATGTGCAGTAGCGACATCGTTCGGCGACCAGTGTGCCCGGCAGCAACGCGACCTCACGACGGCTGGTGGCCTGCCAGGGGCGGGAGGGCTC
This sequence comes from Streptomyces sp. NPDC044984, assembly GCF_040646935.1. Classification (NCBI taxonomy): domain Bacteria; kingdom Bacillati; phylum Actinomycetota; class Actinomycetes; order Kitasatosporales; family Streptomycetaceae; genus Streptomyces; species Streptomyces sp. NPDC044984. The sequence goes on along the minus strand of NZ_JBEZBE010000002.1, from coordinate 89,405 downwards.
GGGCCCGGAGGGCGGCCTGCCTGCGGATGCTGCGCCTCGTCAGTGTCGCCGGGACGGCGGACACCAGGTCGCCGATCCCTCCGGCGAGGGTGGCCACGCGGCTGCGTCCCTCAGCCCTGGTGCTGAACTCCACGGCCCGCGCGGTGATGCTCTGCGCCGCTTTGGCGAAGGGCCGGACCTCGGCCTCGAACCGCGCGAACGCGAGAGTGACGTCATCGGTGTCCCGTAGGGACTCGGCCAGCGCCTTCGCGCCCGGCAGCGACGCGTGCGCGCCCATGCCGGACACCGGGTCGATGCAGTGCGCGGAGTCGCCGAGGAGCACGACCCGGCGGGTGTACCAGCGCGGCAGCCGCACCTGGGAGAACCGGGTCAGTTTGGTGTCCTCGGACTTCCGTGCTGCCGCCGCGACAGCGCGCATGTCCGGGCCCAGGCGTTCGACCATGTCACAGACCCGCTCGACCAGCATCGGCTCGTCCGGCACGGTCGAGCCCGGCACGGGAACAACCGCCATGACCGATGTCTGGTCGGTGTCCAGGAACGGCCAGATCATCGACAGCATCCCCTCACGGGAGGCGATCACCGCACGCCCGTCGGGCAGCGGCACGTCGGCGTTGATCCATACGTGTGTCAGGCCGTTGCGGTACACGCTGTGCACTTCGGATGCCAGCGTCAGCCGGCGCACCGTCGAGTGCAGCCCGTCCGCCCCGACGACCACGTCGAACGACTCCGCCGAACCGTCACTGAACCGGGCCAGGACGTCGTCGCTACGGTGCTCCAGTGCTTCGAGCCCGACTCCCAGTCTCTTCTCGACTGCGGCGGGCAGGTGTGCGAAGAGCCGCGACAGCAGCACCGAACGGCGAGCGAGGCGCCATTCGGCGTCGCCGTCGATCTTGAGCTCGCGGACCTTGCGCGTGCCCCACCGCACCGACATCGCCGGCGCCGCGAAGGTCACCTCATCGATGATCTGCTGGCCGCCCATGAGCCGCAGTACCCGCGTCGCTTGAGCATCCAGCTGCAGCAGATAACTGCTCGGGTACGGCTCGGCCTCCTTGTCGACGAGCACGACCTCCCATCCCTCACGCTCCAGCCACCACGCCGCGGCACACCCGGCCATTCCGCAGCCCACGACGAGAGCCCGTCGGTGGCGGACGGGCTCCACAGTTCCGAAATCCATACGCACCCCAAAACCAAAACTAGTCTGACTTGTCAGTCTAGTTTATGGTGAGGTCGATGACTGTCAATGCCGGATGCGACGCGCCTGGCGGCTTGGCTACGTCGAGAGGGGGGCGCGTGGATGCCGCGTGCCGGCCCCCGTGTCGGCGCGTGACTGCTCCCGGATGGTCGGACCTCCGGTGCCGGCCCGGTCGCGCGGTGCGGGGCGTGGAGTCCTCCAAGGGGATCGATCCGTAACGAGAGACGGTGTTGTCTCTGATGAGACAACAATGTCTCATGTGGGTTACTGTTGACTCATGAGCTTCGATCGTGATCAAGTGCTGCGTGCCGCTGCCGATCTGCTGACGCGCAAGGCAACGGCGACCACCGAAGAGGTCGCCCGGGCCGCCGGGATCAGCAGGGCGACGCTGAACCGTCACTTCCCCGGACGCGACGCCCTGGTACGCGCCCTGGAGGATCTCGGCATCGCCGAGTGCGAGGCAGCGCTGGACTCGGCCCGCCTGGAGGAGGGCACGGCAGAAGACGCGGTGCGCCGCCTGGTCCGTGCCCTCGAGCCCTGCACGAGCCTGCTCGCCTTCCTCTACTCCGAGAACCAGCTCTTCGAGGGCGAGGGGCAGCACGCGGGCTGGTCCCGTATCGATGAGCGGCTCACCGCCCTGTTCCGGCGCGGTCAGGCCGATGGCGAGTTCCGCATCGACCTGAGTGCGGTGTGGCTCACCGAGGCCCTCTACGGCCTGCTGGCCGCCGGCGGCTGGGCCGTCATCGAGGGCCGGGTGGCCCGCAACGACTTCACCCACATGATCGCCGAGCTGCTGCTCGGCGGCACGATGCGAAGGGACGCATCATGACCCATCCCCTGAGTACGGCCGAGCAGGGCAGCACACAACGGGCTCCGGGCCGCTGGATCGCCCTGGGCGTCCTGGTCCTGGCCGTGCTCCTCGTCGCGGTGGACGCCACCGTCCTCGGCCTGGCCACGCCCTACCTCAGCGAAGACCTGCAGCCCTCGGGCACCCAGCTGCTGTGGATCGGCGACGCCTACTCGTTCGTGATCGCCGGCCTGCTCATCTCCATGGGCAGCCTGGGAGACCGCATCGGCCGCAAGCGCCTGCTGTTGATCGGAGCGACCGCGTTCGGGCTGGTCTCCGTCCTGAACGCCTACGCGCAGACCCCCGAGATGATGATCGTCGCCCGGGCGCTGCTCGGTGTCGCCGGCGCCACGCTGATGCCGTCCACGCTCGCGTTGATCCGCAACCTCTTCCACGACCCGCGTGAGCGCAGTCTCGCCATCGGCATCTGGAGCGCCGCCGCCTCGGCGGGCATGGCGGTCGGTCCGATCGTCGGTGGCGTGCTGCTGGAGCACTTCTGGTGGGGATCGGTCTTCCTGATCAACCTGCCCGTGATGGCGTTGCTGGTCATCGTCGGTGTCAAGATGCTGCCGGAATCCCGCAACCCCTCCCCGGGCCCGTGGGATCTGCCGAGCGTCTTCCTGTCGCTGGTCGGCATGATCGGCGTCGTGTACGCCATCAAGGAGGCCGCCTCCGAAGGGTTCGCCTGGCTCACTCTCGCGGCAGGCGTGCTCGGTGCAGCCGCTCTCTACGGGTTCGTCCGGCGTCAGCGTGCCCTGCCCGTCCCGCTGGTGGACGTCCGGCTGTTCCGCAACCGCGGCTTCAGCGGCGCCGTCCTGGCGAACGTACTGACCATTCTCGGACTCTCCGGTCTGCTGTTCTTCCTCTCCCAGTACCTCCAACTGGTCCAGGACCGGCGGCCCATCGAAGCGGGCATCGCCGAACTGCCGGCCGCCGCGGGCGCGGTCGTGGCCGGTCTGGTCGCCGGCGCCGCGGCGCGACGCTTCTCGGTGCGTGCGGTCGTCTCCAGCGGCCTGGCCGTCATCGGCCTGTCCCTGGCCGCACTGACCACGATCACCCAGACCACCGACTACCCCCTGATCGGAACCACCCTGCTGCTTGTCGGGTTCGGCGCCGGCCTGTCGTTCACGATCACCTCGGACATCATCCTCACCGCCGTCCCCAAGGAACAGGCCGGCGCCGCCTCGGCGGTCTCGGAGACGGCCTACGAGCTGGGCACCGCTCTGGGCATCGCCCTGCTGGGGTCCGTGGTCACCAACATCTACCAGGACTTCACCGGACCGGCCGGAACCCCGGAGGCGGCACACGAATCGCTGGCCGGAGCCGTCGTGGCCGCCGTGCACATGCCCGCCGACGCGGCCGCAGCGCTGCTGCAGGCGGCACGCGAGTCCTTCGTCGACGGTGTGGCACTCGCCGCCGGCGTCGGCGCAGTCCTGCTACTTCTGGCCTCTGCCGTCGCCTGGTTCCTGCTGCGCGGCCAGAAGCTGACGAACGAACCCGTCCAGCACTGACAAGCGGATCGAACAGCGGACGCAGCATCTGCCGCCGCAGACAGAAGCTGTACCGGTAGTGCGGGCCCTGGTGCTCGGGCCCGCATTACCGGTGGCTCCGACGCAGGGAACGAAGTGGACGGGCTGGAACCTCGTCCTGGTCGAGAAGCACTGCCCACGGCTCTTTCGCGCAGTGGCAGCGACTCGCCCGTCGGTCGACCTCGCATCGCGCCCGACCCGCCGACCGCGACAAGTCCCACCAGCGCCCTTGTCCCATGCCCTGCCCTCTGACGACACGACACGGAAGAGACGATGAGCAACCGTCCCGCCAAACTCCAGACCACCGCAGGCCGAGAGTCCCCGCTGTCGCAGCGGGCCGCCTCCTACGCCGTCTGGTACCTACGGGTTGTTGCGTTCGTCAACTTCCTCAGCGCCATATGGGTCTCCCTCGGCCAGGACTTGCGGCGGCACAACCAACAGGATCTGTTCACGCCGTACCTGCTGACCGCCGGATTCGCCTCCGGCGTGGTCACGGCCTTCCTCGCGGTGACGATGCGGCGCCGTAAACGCGCGGCATGGATCCTCAACCTGGCGCTCAGCGGGCTCTTCCTGGCGCTCGTCTGCTTCGCCATGACCTTCCCGCAGTGGCGGCGGCACCCGCAGAACTGGGTCTCGCTTTTTCTCACTGCCGCGTTCGTCGTCGCGCTGTTGGCAGGACGGCGAGAGTTCTACGCCAAGGGCGACCGCTCCAACCCCAAGCTCGCCGCCGTGGTGGCCGTCGGCGGTCTGGCCACGGCTTCACTGCTCGCCTGGTTCCTGGTGACCGCCACCAACCAGACGTCCCAGGCGGGCCATCCCACCACCACAGAGCGCTGGCGCTACGGTACCTGGCAGCTGATCACCGTCACGGTGGACAAGTCACGCTTCCCTGGAATCACCGTCCCGCACTGGGCCAACGTCACCATCAACATGCTGGGAACCGCGCTCGTCTTCACCGTCGCCTACGCCGCGTTCCGCGCCCGCCGCGCCGTCGACCCGCTCACCGAGAACGACGACAAACAGCTGCGGGCACTGCTGGAGCTGCACGGAGAGCGCGACTCCCTCGGCTATTTCTCACTGCGCCGGGACAAGAGCACGGTGTGGTCCCCGACCGGGAAGGCCGCAGTCGCCTACCGCGTGGTGGGCGGCGTGTCCCTGGCGTCCGGGGATCCGATCGGTGACCCGGAAGCCTGGCCGGGCGCCATCACCCCATGGCTCGCCGAGGCACGCGCACACGGCTGGGTGCCGGCCGTCATGGGCGCGAGCGAGGAAGCAGGCACCGTGTACGCCCGGCACGGCCTGGACGCACTCGAACTCGGCGACGAGGCCATCGTCGACGTCGCCGACTTCACCTTGGAGGGCCGCGCCATGCGCACCGTGAGACAGGCCCACAACCGGGTGCGGCGAGCCGGGTACACCGTCCGCATCCGGCGCCACGAGGACGTCACCGCCGATGAGATGGCGCGTCTTGTCGAGCGTGCCGACGACTGGCGCGACGGCGCGACCGAGCGTGGATTCAGCATGGCCCTGGGCCGGCTCGGGGACCCGGAGGACGGGCGCTGCGTGATGGTCGAATGCTACGACGTCGACGGCACACTGCGCGCCCTGCTGTCCTTCGTGCCATGGGGCCCTCACGGGCTCTCCCTCGACCTGATGCGCCGCGACCGCGACTCCGACAACGGCCTGATGGAGTACATGGTCATCGAGCTGCTGCGCCGGGCCGGCGAGATCGACACCACCCAAGTGTCCCTGAACTTCGCGATGTTCCGCTCGGTGTTCGAGCGCGGAGCACGGCTCGGCGCCGGACCGGTACTGCGCATGTGGCGATCGCTGCTGAGCTTCTTCTCCCGCTGGTGGCAGATCGAGTCCCTCTATCGCGCCAACGCGAAGTACCGCCCGATCTGGGAACCGCGCTTCCTGCTCTTCGAGAAGAGCGCAGACCTGCCTCGCATAGGACTGGCATCGGCCCGCGCGGAGGGCTTCCTGGAGGCCCCTGGACTACCGAAATGGCTCCACCGCCGACGCCTGCAAGCCCAGCGCTAGAGGAACGGGGCTTCGCTCAGAAAGGAGTACACGATGAGTCGTTTACGTTTCGCCTGATACATTTACGTCTCACTTGGAATGCCGTTGACTCATGAGTTGCGAGTCGGAACGAGAGCCGCGTCGTCACCGACCTGCTCACACCCACCACTGCACCTGCGGAACGTGTCGCTCAGGCCCTGCCGCCAACCTGACAGAACTCGCATCAACGACGAGTGCACGACGACCCCAGAGCTCCGGACGCCCGCGGATATCAGCCGTGACCAGCGCCCAGCCCAAAGTCGCTTGCTGAGGGGAAGACCATGAACCACCACCCCAACGACATCGAGCCGCCTTGCGCCGGCATCCTCGGCCCGCGCAGCATGAGGACGAAGTTCCTGGCCCGCACCGGTGACCCTGTGGCCAAGCTCATCGCGCCGGGCTTCCGGGGTGACGCCTGTGCGTTGTACGAGCAGATGCGTGTTCAGGGACCAGTCCACCGCAGCCGCACGGGGCTGTTCGCCGTCCTCTCGTACGACGGCTGTCACCAAGTCCTTCAGGATCCACGTTTCTCGACCTGCGAATCACTCACCCGCCCCGCGGACACGTGCGCGCTCGCGTGCTCGGCGCCGGCTCGCACTGAGGGACGCCGCTCATCGGCGAAGCGATCCGACGAGGCGTACGCCATCGCCGAACCGCTGCTGCACCCGGCGCTGCACCAGGCCGCCACACGGATCGACACCGTCGCTCACGACCTGCTTCGCCGGCACGCTGAAGCCGACTCCATAGACCTCGTGGACGACTTCGCCTTTCCACTTGTCGTTGCCTGCCTCAGTGAAGTGCTCGGTATTCCGTCAGCCGATTCAGCACGCTTCGCCGACATGTGCGATGTCATCGGCAGATACGTCCACGGGACGCCCTCAGCAGCCCAGGCGGAAGCGGTCAAGGACGCGCACGAGGACCTGGCAGCCCTGGTCATCCGATTGGAACGTGAGCGGCGACAGAGCCCTGGAGGCGACCTGATCAGTCGACTCACCGCTCCCCGTAGCGGAAACGAGAGAGGGAACGACCTGACCAGGCTGATCGATCACGTGCAACGGCGTGATCGTCAGGAGACGCCAATGACGAGTCTGGGGCGGTCGGGTATTGACTCCGACAAGTCGAGTCTGGAAGGGACCGCCGCAGTCTGCAGGACTCTGGTCGCCTCCGGTCTGGACACCGCGGTCTGTCTGATCGGTAACGCGGTGGCCGCGCTGGCGGCCCGCCCTGACCAATGGCAGACGCTCAGAGCAGCACCGAACCTCGCGGCCAAGGCGGTCGAAGAAACCTTGCGCTTCGATCCTCCACGCCAGTTCGTCCTACGTATCGCCTCCGAGCAGGTCGAGGTGGAAGGTCACCCCCTGCCACCTCGCAGCGGCGTTCTGGTTGTACTCGCTGCGGCCCACCGCGATGGCCACCAATTCCCCTACCCTGCCCGCTTCGACCTCGCACGGAGTTCCCGGCCCAGTCACCTCACAGCGGACGGTGCCATGAGACTTGAGATCTCATTGGCTCGGCTGGCGGGAGAGATCGCCCTATGGACCCTGGCCAGCCGATTGCCACACCTGCGACCGGTGGGGCGGGCGGTCCGCAGACCTGGCGGAGCAGTCAGCGGCTTCATCCGTCTGCCGTTCCGTGCGTCCGCAACTGGCTGAAGGAAGTCTCGCCGCACGAGACGAACGGGCTCATCGGCAGACAGGCGGCCGACGAGCCCGAGGCGTAAGCCGTGATCCGCCGCCGTGGATGGCGGACCTCCTCCACAGGACGGATCACGTGAAGTTCCTGCCGTTCAAGGACCCCACGTCCGACTGGACGTCCCAGACAAGTCCCAGAGGCGCCTGCGAGTTCCCTCCTGCCTTGCGTGTGCGCAGGTCAGGAGGTGGTTCACGCTGTTTGTTCTGAGAACCTTCAGATGTCCCGGAAGATCTCGATCTGCGCCCCGATCGAGTTCAGCCGCTCCGCCAGGTCCTCGTAACCGCGGTTGATGACATACACGTTGCGCAGGACCGACGTGCCCTCCGCCGCCATCATCGCCAGCAGGACCACCACGGCCGGGCGCAGCGCCGGCGGGCACATCATCTCCGCGGCGCGCCAGCGGGTCGGGCCCTCGACCAGGACGCGGTGCGGGTCGAGCAACTGCAGGCGGCCGCCGAGGCGGTTGAGGTCGGTCAGGTAGATGGCGCGGTTGTCGTAGACCCAGTCGTGGATGAGGGTCTTGCCCTGGGCCGTCGCCGCGATCGCCGCGAAGAACGGGACGTTGTCGATGTTGAGGCCCGGGAACGGCATCGGGTGGATCTTGTCGATCGGCGCCTCCAGCTTGGAGGGGCGGACGGTGAGGTCCACCAGCCGGGTGCGGCCGTTGTCGGCGAAGTACTCCGGCGTGCGGTCGTGGTCGAGGCCCATCTCCTCCAGGACCGCCAGCTCGATCTCCAGGAACTCGATGGGGACCCGGCGGACCGTCAGTTCCGACTCCGTCACCACGGCCGCGGCCACCAGGCTCATCGCCTCGACCGGGTCCTCGGAGGGGGAGTAGTCCACGTCGACGTCGATGGTGGGCACGCCGTGCACGGTGAGCGTGGTGGTGCCGATGCCGTCGACCTTGACGCCCAGCGCCTCCAGGAAGAAGCACAGGTCCTGGACCATGTAGTTGGAGGACGCGTTGCGGATGACGGTGGCGCCGTCGTGGCGCGCGGCGGCCAGCAGCGCGTTCTCGGTGACCGTGTCCCCGCGCTCGGTCAGCACGATCGGGCGGTCGGGAGCGACGGAACGGTCGACCACCGCGTGGTATTGGCCCTCGGTCGCGGCGACGTCCAGGCCGAACCGGCGCAGCGCGATCATGTGCGGCTCGACGGTGCGCGTGCCGAGGTCGCAGCCGCCGGCGTACGGCAGCATGAAGCGGTCCAGGCGGTGCAGCAGCGGGCCGAGGAACATGATGATGGAGCGGGTGCGGCGGGCGGCGTCCGCGTCGATGGCCGGGAGGTCCAGCTCGGCCGGCGGCACGATCTCCAGGTCGACTCCGTCGTTGATCCAGCGGGTGCGCACGCCGATGGAGTTCAGCACCTCCAGGAGGCGGTAGACCTCCTCGATGCGGGCGACGCGGCGCAGCACGGTGCGGCCCTTGTTGAGCAGCGAGGCGCACAGCAGTGCCACGCACGCGTTCTTGCTCGTCTTCACGTCGATGGCGCCGGAGAGGCGGCGGCCGCCCACCACGCGCAGATGCATCGGACCGGCGTAGCCCAGGGAGACGATCTCACTGTCCAGGGCCTCGCCGATCCGGGCGATCATCTCAAGACTGATGTTCTGGTTGCCGCGCTCGATCCGATTGACGGCGCTCTGGCTGGTGTTGAGCGCCTCGGCGAGCTGCGTCTGCGTCCACCCGCGGTGCTGCCGGGCGTCACGGATGAGCTTGCCGATGCGTACGAGGTAGTCGTCTGACATGAGGATGAGGTTATCTCAGATATGAGATGGCGCCTCTTGGGGTGTCCATTCGGGTGACGCGACGTCAGTGTCACCTGGTGCGACGGGTCTGGCGAGTCCGGCGCCAGCCGAAAGGTCCGGGCAAATCCATCGATGTCGTACGACGTCCCGTACTGCTCCGGGTGTGCCGGGGGCCGTTCTTGCCGCCGGTGGTGATGGACCACGACCGCTTGTTGATGTTCAGCCGCACCCCCGGAAGGATCCGAAAGCTCTTGCGAAACGTGAGTGGCATTCCTGTGTCCCTTCCCGTCCGGAACCGACTCCGTCCCCGATCGGTTACCCCGTCCGGGCGCACTGATGGCATGCGGTGGCGGTGTGGTGGCGGGGGGTGAGGTGCGGCGTGCCGGGTCCGGGCATGACCATTTCGCCCTCGTGTACTAGAGTTATCTCGACATCGAGATATCTGCCGAGGCGCACCGCAGCCGCCACCCTGGTAAGGGCTACCTAACTTAGCCTTACCTTAGCGGATAGGCCAGGGCGGCGTGGCGGCAGGATGCGGTGGTACGCGCACATCAAAGAAGGAGACTGTCGTGTCGGCGAACAGCTTCGACGCCCGCAGCACGCTGCAGGTGGGCGACGAGTCGTACGAGATCTTCCGGCTGGACAAGGTCGAGGGCTCCGCGCGCCTTCCCTACAGCCTGAAGGTGCTGCTGGAGAACCTGCTCCGCACCGAGGACGGCGCGAACATCACCGCCGACCACATCCGCGCCCTGGGCGGCTGGGACTCCCAGGCCCAGCCGTCGCAGGAGATCCAGTTCACGCCGGCCCGCGTGATCATGCAGGACTTCACCGGCGTGCCCTGTGTCGTGGACCTCGCCACCATGCGGGAGGCCGTCAAGGAGCTCGGCGGCGACCCGAACAAGATCAACCCGCTCTCCCCGGCCGAGATGGTCATCGACCACTCCGTCATCGCCGACAAGTTCGGCACCAACGACGCCTTCAAGCAGAACGTCGACCTGGAGTACGGCCGCAACCGCGAGCGTTACCAGTTCCTGCGCTGGGGCCAGACCGCCTTCGACGACTTCAAGGTCGTCCCGCCCGGCACCGGCATCGTCCACCAGGTGAACATCGAGCACCTGGCCCGTGTGGTGATGGTCCGCGACGGCAAGGCCTACCCGGACACGCTCGTCGGCACCGACTCGCACACCACCATGGTCAACGGCCTCGGCGTGCTCGGCTGGGGCGTCGGCGGCATCGAGGCCGAGGCCGCCATGCTCGGCCAGCCGGTCTCCATGCTGATCCCGCGCGTCGTCGGCTTCAAGCTGACCGGCGAGCTCAAGCCCGGCACCACCGCCACCGACCTGGTGCTCACCATCACCGAGATGCTGCGCAAGCACGGCGTCGTCGGCAAGTTCGTCGAGTTCTACGGCGAGGGCGTGGCGGCCACGAGCCTCGCCAACCGCGCCACCATCGGCAACATGTCGCCGGAGTTCGGCTCCACCGCCGCGATCTTCCCGATCGACGACGAGACCCTGAACTACATGCGCCTGACCGGCCGCAGCGACCAGCAGGTCGCCCTCGTCGAGGCGTACGCCAAGGAGCAGGGCCTCTGGCTGGACCCGCAGGCCGAGCCGGACTTCTCCGAGAAGCTCGAGCTGGACCTCTCCACGGTCGTCCCGTCCATCGCCGGCCCGAAGCGCCCGCAGGACCGCATCGTCCTGGCCGAGGCCGCCCAGCAGTTCGCGAAGGACATCCTCAACTACGTCGAGGTCCCCGCCGCGCAGCAGTCCGGCACCGCGGCCTCCCCGGTCGACGAGGCGAGCGACGAGTCCTTCCCGGCCTCCGACGCCCCGGCCTACGGCAGTCAGGAGAACGGCGCCGGCGCCCCGCAGCACGCCGACGGAACCGGTGCCGCCGTCCCGTCGAACCCGGTGGTCGTCACCGCCGCCGACGGCACGACCTACGAGCTCGACCACGGTGCGGTGACGGTCGCGGCCATCACCTCCTGCACCAACACCTCCAACCCGTACGTCATGGTCGCCGCCGCGCTGGTGGCCAAGAAGGCGGTGGAGAAGGGCCTGACCCGCAAGCCGTGGGTCAAGACCACCCTCGCCCCGGGCTCCAAGGTCGTCACCGACTACTTCGAGAAGGCGGGCCTCACCCCGTACCTCGACAAGGTCGGCTTCAACCTCGTCGGCTACGGCTGCACCACCTGCATCGGCAACTCCGGCCCGCTGCCGGAGGAGGTCTCCCAGGCGGTCAACGAGCACGACCTCGCCGTCACCTCGGTGCTCTCCGGCAACCGCAACTTCGAGGGCCGGATCAACCCCGACGTCAAGATGAACTACCTGGCGTCCCCGCCGCTGGTCGTCGCCTACGCGATCGCCGGTTCCATGAAGGTGGACATCACCCGCGAGGCCCTCGGGTACGACCAGGACAACAACCCGGTCTTCCTGAAGGACATCTGGCCCTCCGAGGCCGAGGTCAACGACGTCGTCGCCAACGCCATCGGCGAGGACATGTTCTCCAAGTCCTACGCGGACGTCTTCGCCGGTGACGCCCAGTGGCAGGCGCTGCCCATCCCCACCGGCGACACCTTCGAGTGGGACGCCGAGTCCACCTACGTGCGCAAGCCCCCGTACTTCGAGGGCATGGGCATGGAGCCGGCCCCGGTCGAGGACATCACCGGCGCCCGCGTGCTGGCCAAGCTGGGCGACTCGGTCACCACCGACCACATCTCCCCGGCCGGCGCCATCAAGGCCGACACCCCGGCCGGCAAGTACCTCACGGAGCACGGCATCGAGCGCCGCGACTTCAACAGCTACGGCTCGCGCCGCGGCAACCACGAGGTCATGATCCGCGGTACGTTCGCCAACATCCGCCTGCGCAACCAGATCGCGCCGGGCACCGAGGGCGGCTACACCCGCGACTTCACCCAGGACGGCGGTCCGGTGTCGTTCATCTACGACGCCTCCCGCAACTACATCGAGCAGGGCGTCCCGCTCGTCGTCCTGGCCGGCAAGGAGTACGGCTCCGGCTCGTCCCGCGACTGGGCCGCCAAGGGCACCGCGCTGCTCGGCGTCAAGGCCGTCATCGCCGAGTCCTACGAGCGCATCCACCGCTCGAACCTCATCGGCATGGGCGTCCTGCCGCTGCAGTTCCCCGAGGGCCACACCGCCGAGTCCCTCGGCCTGACCGGCGAGGAGACCTTCTCCGTTGCCGGCGTCACCGAGCTGAACGAGGGCACCACCCCGCGCACGGTGAAGGTCACCACCGACACCGGCGTCGAGTTCGACGCGGTCGTCCGCATCGACACCCCCGGTGAGGCCGACTACTACCGCAACGGCGGCATCCTGCAGTACGTGCTGCGCAGCCTGATCCGCAAGTAAGCGGTACGGCAGGGCGGTCGAGGGCCGTATCCCCGGTGACGGGGGTACGGCCCCTGCCGTTGCCGCCGCTGTACGCCGAAGCTTCACCGGGCTTCGGCTGCAAGCGTTTACAAGCGGGTCGCTCCACGCTACCTTCCCCTCACGGACGAGGTGGGAGCGCTCCCATTCTCCGGTGGACCGGAACCCGCCGCCGGGACCCTCCCGCCTCGCCCCCTCCCTGCACCCCTGCGTGATCCGTCGATCCGTCACCTCCACAGTCGCGGACAGGTATGTCATGATCACAACAAAACCGGAGGGTGGGGCGGCTTCCCGATCAGCGCTCTCCACCCGCACCCGAGCCCTCTTCCTCGTCCTGGTCTCCCTGCTCGCCACCGTCCCGGCCGTCGGCCTGGTCGTGACGGCGGGCGGTGAGGCCGAAGCCCACGGCACCCCCATGAAGCCCGGCAGCCGCACCTTCCTGTGCCGGCAGGACGCGTTGACCGACACCGGCGAGATCAAGCCGGTCAACCCGGCCTGCAAGGCCGCCGCGCGGGTCAGCGGCACCACCCCCTTCTACAACTGGTTCTCCGTCCTGCGTTCCGACGGTGCCGGACGCACCCGGGGCTTCGTGCCCGACGGGGAGCTGTGCAGCGGCGGGAACACCAACTTCACCGGCTTCGACACCCCCGGCGCCGACTGGCCGCTCACCCATCTCACCGCCGGCGCGACCGTCGACTTCTCCTACAACGCCTGGGCCGCCCACCCCGGTTGGTTCCACGTGTACATCACCAAGGACGGCTTCGACCCGACCCGGCCCCTCACCTGGGCCGGCATGGAGGAGCAGCCCTTCCTCACCGTCGACCACCCGCCGCTCAACGGGTCCCCGGGCAGCGTCGAGGCCGACTACCGCTGGAGCGGACAGCTCCCGGCGGACAAGTCCGGCCGCCACGTCGTCTACATGGTGTGGCAGCGCTCGGACAGCCAGGAGACCTTCTACTCCTGCTCCGACGTCGTCTTCGACGGCGGCGACGGCGAGGTGACCGGCGTCAAGGACCCCGGCGACCCGACCGACCCCGACCCCGTCCCGGGGGAGTGCACCGCCACCCGCGGCACCACGGGCAGCTGGAGCGGCGGCCACCAGTCCGAGGTGACCGTCACCAACACCGGCGACGTGCCGATGCTCGGCTGGATGGTCGACTGGACCCTCCCGGACGGCCAGAGCGTGGACAGTCTGTGGGGCGGCGACGCCACCTACGACGGCCAGGACGTGATGGTCCACAACGCCGGCTACAACGGCTCCCTCGATCCGGGGGAGAGCACGACGTTCGGCTATGTGGTCTCCGGCCCGGGCGGTGACGGTACGACGGCCCTGCCCTGCCGGGTCGGCTGAGCGCCCCCGTGGGCGGCCCCGATGGCGCGTCCGGTCGTCATCGGTGCCGCCCACGCGCCCCTTCAGCCGTCCAACAGGACTCTGAGCCAATCCAGTTGGCGCCGCACATGCACCGCGTCCCCGCCCTCGTGCCCGTTGAAGGGATAGGCGTGGAGCACCTTGGCCGGGTCCCCGCCCGTGCGCTCCGCGTACCGGTTGAACGCCGCGTACGCCCCGCTCGGCGGACAGACCGTGTCGCGCAGCCCGACCCCGAAGTGGGCCGGCGCGTGCGCGCGCCGGGCGAAGGAGACGCCCTCGACGTAGGAGAGGGTGCGGCGGGCGGCCTCCTCGGCGCCCCGGTGGACCGCGAGGTAGGCGGTGATCTCGCCGTACGGGGGCACGTCGGTGAGGTCCAGGGCGCGGTGGATGCCGCACAGCAGCGGGGCGGTGACCAGGAGCGCCGCCAGGTCCGGTACGAGGCCCGCCACGGCCAGCGCGAGTCCGCCGCCCTGGCTGTTGCCCACGGCCGCGACGCGGCCGGCGTCGACCCCCGGCAGCGCGCGCACGGCGGCCACCGCGCGCACCGCGTCCGTGATCAGCCGGCGGTAGTGGTAGTCCCCCGGGTCGAGCAGACCGCGGACCGCCGGGCCGGGGCCGCCCGGCGCCACGGCGTGCGGGTCGGGGGTGTCGCCGCCGCAGCCGTACTGGTCGCCCTGGCCGCGGTTGTCCATCAGCAGATGCGCGTACCCGGCGTTCACCCAGGTCAGCCGTTCGTGCGGCAGCCCGCGTCCGCGCCCGTACCCCGCGAACTCCACCACCGCCGGAAGGGGTTCGGCCATTCCCGCGGGGAGGCTGAACCAGGCGCGCACCGGGTCGCCCGCGAAGCCGCGGAACGTCACGTCCCAGGTCTCGGTGAGCCGCAGCCCGTTCTCCACCGGCCGGACCGAGACCAGTGGATCCCCCTCGGCCGACGCCTCCTCCAGCGTGCGCTCCCAGAAGGCGTCGAAGTCGGCGGGCTCCTCGATGTCCGGGCGGTGGCGCTCCAGTTCAGCCGGGGACAGGTCGAACGCGGGCACGGGGCACCTCGCAGAGTCGAAACGGAGTCGAACGGACGGCACGGCCGATCGTTGCGAGCGCGCACCAGAAAGTTCCGGGGACGTTAACAGATCGAGAGCCACTTCCACAGCCGTGTGCACCGGATTCGTCACCGCCGGGATCTCGGAAATTTCCGGCGCGCACCACCCATTGACAGCGCTTACTGCTGCTCGTAGGTTGCCGCAAGTTATCGGCAAGAGCTCGAAAGTTTCGGTTCCGCGTCACAGGCACGAGAGGCCCGAGCCATGAGCACCCCCACCGCGTCGGCTCCACCGCCGGGCACGCAGGACCCGCCGCCGACGAAGACACCCCCACGGCGCACACGCTCACCCGCACGCACCGGCTGGCGGCGCGCGCTGCGCAGGGACTGGCAGTTGTACTCGCTGGCCGTGCTGCCGCTGCTGTTCTTCCTGGTGTTCCGCTATCTGCCGATGATCGGCAACGTGATCGCGTTCCGCCGGTTCGAACCGGGCGGCTCGGTCTTCGGCGAGTACTGGGTGGGACTGCGCTACGTCGAGATGTTCCTGTCCGACCCGACCTTCTGGCAGGTGTTCAGGAACACCCTGTGGATGGGCGGACTCACGCTCGTCTTCTGCTTCCCGATACCGATCGTGCTCGCCCTGCTGCTCAACGAGGTGCGCCGGAAATCGCTGAAGCGGTTCGTGCAGTCGGTGTCGTACCTGCCGCACTTCCTGTCGATCGTGATCGTCGCCGGCATTACGCTGCAGCTGCTCGCCACGGACGGCCCGGTCAACCACGTCCTCGGCTGGTTCGGGCACGACCCGATCCGGTTCATCCAGGAACCCGGCTGGTTCCGCGCCGTCTACGTCGGCTCGGAGATCTGGCAGACCGCCGGCTGGGGAACGATCCTCTACCTCGCCGCGCTCACCACCATCGACGAGGACCTGTACGAGGCCGCCCGCATCGACGGAGCCAACCGCTGGCAGCAGATCTGGCACGTCACCCTGCCCGGCATCCGCCCCACCATGATCACGCTGCTGATCCTCAACATCGGCACGTTCATGGCCGTCGGCTTCGAGAAGGTCCTGTTGCTCTACAACCCGCTGACATATCCGACTGCCGACGTGATCTCCACCTACCTCTACCGGACCGGTGTGGAGTCCAACAGCTTCAGCTACGCCGCCGCGATCGGCCTGTTCGAGGCGATCATCGGTCTGGTCCTGATCACCTCGGCCAACCAGTTGTCGCGCCGCACCGTGGGGACGAGCCTGTGGTGAGCGTCAACCGGCCGACGCGCGGCCACCGCGTCTTCCAGGGCGTCAACGGTGTGATCCTCACCCTGGTCGTCCTGGTGACGCTGTACCCCTTCGTCAACATCATCGCCCGCTCGTTCAGCGGGGAGCGACAGATCCGCGCCGGTGAGGTGACCCTGTGGCCCAAGGGGTTCAACCTCACCACCTACGACATCGTCGTCTCCGACTCGATGTTCTGGCGCAACTACGGCAACACCGTCTTCTACACGGTGGTCTCCACCGCCGTCGCCATGGTGCTGACCACCTGTTACGCCTACGTCCTGTCGAAGAAGAACCTCAAAGGGCGCGGCGCCCTGGTCGGGATCGCCGTCTTCACCATGTTCTTCACCGGCGGCCTGATCCCCCACTACGTCCTGATCACCAGCCTCGGCCTGAAGAACAGCGTGTGGGCCATCGCCCTGCCGAACGCGATCAGCGTCTTCAACCTGCTGGTGATGAAGGCCTTCTTCGAGAGCCTGCCGACCGAACTGGAGGAGGCCGCGCAGATCGACGGCCTCAGCACGTACGGCATCCTGCTGCGGATCGTGCTGCCGCTGTCCAAGGCGGTCGTCGCGACCATGGTGCTCTTCTACTCGGTGTCCTTCTGGAACTCCTGGTTCTCGGCGTTCCTCTACATGGACCGCACCGAACTGATGCCGGTCACGGTCTATCTGCGCAACCTGCTCGCGGGCGCCACCTCAGGCACCGGCGCCGGCGCGGCCACCGAGCAGCTCACCCAGGTCTCGGCGAACATCCAGGCCGTCACGATCGTGCTCACCTCGCTGCCGATCCTCTGCCTGTACCCGTTCGTGCAGCGCTACTTCGTCTCGGGCGTGATGCTCGGCGCGGTCAAGGGCTGACGGCCGCACCCCTTCCCCCTCCCCCCTCCACCCCGACCCGCCGACGCACCAAGGGAGTCCCCGTGAAGAACACCGGACAGCTGTCGCGGCGCCAGATCCTCGGCGCCGCCGGATTCATCGGCCTCGCCGCCCTCACCGGCTGCGGCGGCGGCGACGGCGACGACGCCGAGGACCTGTCGAAGAAGCGCGACGGCGCCATGAAGAACTACCGCGCCGGCGAGCAGTTCAAGGCCACCGAGCCGCTGACCTTCTCCGTCCTGCACAACGACAACCCGGTCTACCCGCTGAAGGACGACTGGCTGTTCTGGAAGGAGCTCACCCGGCGCACCGGCATCACCCTCGAGGCCACCCCGGTCCCGCTGAGCGACTACGAGAAGAAGCGCAGCCTGCTGATCGGCGCGGGTGACGCCCCCCTCCTCATCCCCAAGACCTACCCGGGCGCGGAGACGGCGTTCGTCTCCTCGGGCGCGATCCTCCCGGTCAGCGAGTACGTGGACCTGATGCCCAACTTCCGCGACAAGGTGAAGAGATGGAACCTCCAGCCGGAGGTCGACTCGCTGCGCCAGTCCGACGGCCGCTACTACCTGCTGCCCGGACTGCACGAGAAGGTCAAGCAGGGCTACTCGCTGGCCTTCCGCACCGACGTCCTCGACAAGCACGGCCTGAGCCTGCCCACCACCTGGGACGAGGTGTACGAGACCTTCAAGGCGCTCAAAGAGGAGTACCCCGACCGCTACCCGTTCACCGACCGCTGGAGCACCAACACCCCGTTCCCCGTCGGCGCCCTGTCCCAGTACCTCGGCCAGGCGTACGGCGTCCGGGCCGGCTGGTCGTACCTGAACACCAGCTGGGACGCGCAGGCGCGGAAGTTCGTCTTCACCGGCGCCACGGACGCCTACCGCGGTTTCGTCGAGTACCTGCACAAGCTGGTCTCGGAGAAGCTGATGGACCCCGAGAGCTTCACCCAGACCGACGACGAGGCGGTCAGGAAGATCCTCTCGGAGAAGTCCTTCGCGATCAGCGCCAACCCGCAGGAGCTGGTGCAGAACTACCGCTACAACCTCGGCAAGCAGGTCAAGGGCGCCACCATCGAGATGATCCCGGTGCCGATCGGGCCCGCCGGACCGGTCGTGCTGGGCGGCACCCGGCTGGAGAACGGCATGATGATCTCCAGCAAGGCACTGGAGGGCGACGACTTCGTCGCCCTGATGCAGTTCGTGGACTGGCTCTGGTACTCCGACGCCGGCCAGGAGTTCTGCAAGTGGGGCGTGGAGAACACCACCTTCACCCGCTCCGGGCCCGGGCAGTACGAGCTGAAGCCCGGCATCAGCCTGATGGGCTCGGACCCGGACGCCCCGAAGGACCTCCAGAAGGACTTCGGCTTCCACAACGGCGTCTTCACCTACGGCGGCAGCTGGGCCATGGTCTCCTCCTCCTTCGGCCCCGACGAGAAGAAGTTCACGGACGCCATGGCCTCCCGCGAGCAGCTGCCCGTCGACCCGCCCCACCCGCTGCGCTCCGAGGAACAGGAGCAGGCCACCCTGTGGGACACCCCGCTGAAGGACCACGTCACCCAGAACACCCTCCAGTTCGCCCTCGGCAAGCGCCCGCTGTCCGAGTGGGACGACTACGTCGAGGAGCTGAAGGCCAAGAACATGGACCGGTTCATCGACCTGCACAACCAGGCCTACGAGCGGTTCAAGGAGGAGAACGCGTGATCCGCGTCCCCGACGAGCCGGACGGCCGGCTGTCCGGCGCCTGGCGGTCCTGCGTGGGCACCGGCCGCCTCGACCTCGCCCTGCGCCGCGACTACCAGGACTCCCTCGCCCTGCTCCAGCGCGACATCGGCTTCCGGTACCTGCGCGGCCACGGCCTGCTCAGCGACGGCCTGGGAGTCCACCGCCCCTACGAGTGGCAGGGCACCCGCCGCATCCACCACTCGTTCACCTACCTCGACCAGGTGCTCGACGCCTGCCTCGGCCTCGGCATCCGCCCCTTCCTCGAACTCGGCTTCATGCCGGGCGAGCTGGCCTCGGGGGAGCAGACGGTGTTCTGGTGGAAGGGCAACGTCACCCCGCCCGCCGACGAGAAGGAGTGGACGGACCTGGTCCGCGCCGTCCTCGCCCACCTGATCGACCGCTACGGCGCCGACGAGGTGCGCACCTGGCCCGTCGAGGTGTGGAACGAGCCCGACCTGCCCGCCTTCTGGCTCGACGCGGACGAGACGGCGTACCACCGGCTGTACGAGGCGACCGCGCACGCCGTGAAGGAGGTGGACGCCGAGCTGCGGGTCGGCGGCCCGGCGGTGTCGCCCGGCGCCGACGGCTGGCTGGAGCGGTTCGCCGCGTTCGCCGAACGCCGGGACGTGCCCGTCGACTTCGTCTCCCGGCACGCCTACAGCTCCGGACCCGCCCGGCACGTCCCGTTCGGCGTCCACCAGACACTCGCCCCGGCGAGCGCCCTCCTCGACCAGTTCGCCGAGCCCCGCCGGTCCCTGAAGGGCACCCGGCTGGCGGGCCTGCCCGTCCACATCACCGAGTTCAACTCCTCCTACCGCCCCGACAACCCCGTCCACGACACCGCCTTCCACGCCGCCTACCTGGCCCCGGTCGTCACGGCCGGCGGCGACCACGCCGACTCCTTCTCCTACTGGACGTTCAGCGACGTCTTCGAGGAGACCGGCATCCCGACCGCGCTCTTCCACGGCGGCTTCGGCCTGCTCACCCACCGCCAGGTGCGCAAACCGACCTATCACCTGTACGCCTTCATGGCCCGCACGGGAGAGCACCGGCTGGCGCGGGGGGACGACCACGTGGTGACCCGGCACACCGACGGCCGGGTCACCGTCCTCGCCTGGGCCCCCGTCGACCCGACCGGCCAGGCACCCGGCCCGGACCGGCACACCCTGCGCCTGTCCCTGCCGGTCGGCACCGCCCCGCGCGGCGAGGCGTTCGTCCGTCGCTCCTCCGTCGACGAGGAGCGCGGCAACGCGTACACCGCCTGGCGGCACATGGGCAGCCCCCGCTCACCGAGGCCGGGGCAGCTCGACGTGCTGCACGAGGCCTCCGAACCGGCCCGCGCCCACCACCGGCTGCCGATCGAGGACGGCCGCGTCGACCTCGTCCTCACCCTGGCCCGCCACGAGATCACCCTGGTCGAGCTGACCCCGGTCGACGACGAGACCCCGCCCTGGTGGGACGAGCGGCGGCTGCTCGGCCGGGAGACGCCGTGAGCACCGTACGGGCCGATGCCTTCGGCACCGGGCCGCTGTCCCGGGCCGCCGCCCTGATCCACACGCTCGTCACCGTCGAGGCCCTGCTGCTGCTCACCGCGGCGCCGGGCCTCGCCGGCCTCCTCCTGCTCGCCCCCGACCCCGCCAACCTGCCCCTCGCCGCCCTCTGCCTGCTGCCCCTGGGCCCGGCCGCCTCGGCCGCCCTGCACGCCCTGCACCACCGCAGCCGCGACCTCACCGAACTCCACCCGGCCCGCGCCTTCCTGCGCGGCTGGCGGCTGAACGCCCGGCCCGCGCTGAAACTGTGGGCGCCGCTGCTCGCCTGGCTCACGGTGATCGCCTTCACCCTCACCCACTTCCCCGCCACCGGACTGCCCGGCTGGTGGGCGGCGCTCCTCGCGCTGATCGGCACCGGCTCCCTCCTGTGGGGCGCGCACGCCCTGCTCCTCACCGCCCTGTTCACCTTCCGCGCCCGCGACACCGCCCGGCTCGCCGCCTACTTCCTGCTGCGGCACCCCCGCGCCACCCTCGGCGCCCTCTCCCTGCTGATCCTCACGGCAGCCGGCACCGCCCTGCTCACCGAGGCCCTGCCCACCCTGCTCGCCGCCCCGCTGCTGCTGTCCCTGCTGCACAGCGGCCGCCCGGTGATCGCCGAGACCGAGGAGCACTTCACCGCATGACCCCGCCCCGCACCCCGAAGATCCCCTACGGCGGCGACCACGACCCCGAGCAGTGGCCCGAGGAGGTGTGGGACGAGGACCACCGGCTGTTCACCGAGGCCGCATCGACACCCTCACCGTCGGCGTCTTCTCCTGGTCCCTCACCCAACCCGCCGAGGGCACCTACGACTTCACCGTCCTGGACCGGATCCTCGACCGCGTCGCCCCCGCCTGCTCTTCCTCCTCAACCACGCACCGGAACCGGCCCACTTGACGGCCCACGCCCCCGCCACCGACCTGCTCACCGGCGAACACGCCGAGCGGGACGAGCCGTTCACCCTCGACCCGCTCGGCGTGGCGGTCCTGCGCCTTCAGTGAATGATCCGCCCCCGCGCGTCCGGCACCCCGGACTTGCGCAGGAAGTAGTTGTTGACCTGGTCGCGCCACTCACGGGCGCTGCGCAGCTGTTCCTCGAACCGCTCGGCCACCCGCGCGTGCCGGGCCGGCTCCACCAGGTCCACGAGGCCCGCCCACACCCGGCGGGCCTCCTCGGCCTCCTCGACACCCTCGAAGTGCGTGTCGTAGATGTGCTGGATCACCGTCTTGCCACTGTGCAGCACATGGCCGTACGGCACGTGGTGGAAGAACAGCAGCAGCTCGTCGGGACAGGTCTCCGGCGACTCGTACACCTCGGCCCACGGCTTGGCGTACTGACCGGCGTACCCGGTGCCGGTCGCCGTGGTGCGGTCCACGCCGATGCCGTCACGGTCGGCGAAGTGGTAGGTGCCCCAGGGGCTGTACTCGTAGCCGTCCACGCTCGGCCCGTAGTGGTGCCCCGGCTGCACCATGAAGCCCACCCCGAGCGGCGCGGTGTACTTCTCGTACGTCGACCAGGAGCCGTCGAGCACCGCGTGCACCCCGTCGGCCAGCCGTTCCCCCGCTCCCGGGTGGGTCAGCGCGATCCACTCGTCGAGGACCGCCCGCGGCTCTGCCGCCGGGTCCCAGGCGAGGCGCCCGAAGGTGTAGAGGTTGGCCTGTGCGAGGGGGTGCCCGGCCCAGAACGGGTCGTCGCCGGCGTTCGACACGGCCACCAGACCGTCCGCCAGCCGCCCGGCGCTCACCTCGCCGTCCGGACGGAACCGCAGCGCCTCGCTCCACATCGGGCCCAGCCAGCACACGTGCTGCTGCTGCCCGGTGTACTCCTGCGTGACCTGCAACTCCACCGCGAGCCGGGTGTCCGGCATGGCGCCGATCAACGGGGAGACCGGCTCGCGCACCTGGAAGTCCATCGGCCCGTGCTTGACCTGGAGCACCGCGTTCGCCGCGAACCGGCCGTCCAACGGGGTGAAATGGTCGTACGCGGCCCGCGCCCGGTCGGTGCTCCGGTCCCGCCAGTCCTGGTGGTGGTCGTAGACGAACGCCCGCCAGTGCACCGTGCCGCCGTACGGCTCCAGCGCGGCGGCCAGCATGTTCGCGCCGTCGGCGTGCGAGCGGCCGTACGCGAACGGGCCGGGCTGCCCCTCCGAGTCGGCCTTGACGACGTACCCGCCGAAGTCGCCGATCTCCTCGTACACCCGGCGGGTCGCCTCCGCCCACCAGCCGCGCACCGCCTCGTCCAGCGGGTCCGCGGTGGGCAGCCCGCCCAGCACCATCGGCGCGGCGAAGGTGACCGACAGATGGGTGCGGATGCCGTACGGCCGCAACATGTCGGCGATCGCGGCCACTTCACCGATCCGGTCGGTGAGCAGCCGTGCCTCGGCCGCGTGCACATTGACGTTGTTGACGGCGACGGCGTTGATCCCGCACGCCGCGAGCAGCCTGCCGTACGCCCGCACCCGGTCGACGTCCCCGCGCGCCCGCCCGTCCGCCCAGAACAGCGAACCACCCGCGTAGCCGCGCTCGACCTGGCCCATGACCGGGTGCACGGCCACGTTGTCCCAGTGGTCCAGCATGCGCGAGGCGAACGCCGGACGGTGCTCCTCGCGGGCGCGCTCACCGGCGAAGGCGTCCTCTCCGAGCCGTACGACGTGGAACAGGCCGTACAGCAGCCCGCGCCCGCCGGACGCGGTGACGGTCGTGGTCCCGTCCCGGCGCTCGAGCGCGAAACCCTCGTCCCCCGGCCCGTCGGCCCGTTCGAGAACCAACTCGGCGTCCTCGCCGCCGTCCCGCACGGCCCGCCCGCCGAACCGCGCGCAGGCGTCGGCCAGTTCGCCGTACACGGTATCCACCAGCGGCCCGTCGCCGGCGCGTACCAGCGAGCGCCGACTGCCGACCGCCCGGAACGCGTCCGCCGGCAGCCAGGCCGCGTCGAAGTCCCCCGAGTACGTCATCCGCGCTCTCCCCCTGCCGAGGACACGCCGCCCGGGGAGCACCGGGGGCCGCCCCCATTCTGGTGCACCGGTGACCGGAGAGGTACCTGTCGGCCTGCGGAAATCCAAAGGAACGGCGGGCCCGGACAAGGTCCGGACCCGCCATGTGAGCGGAGGCCGGCTCAGCTCAGCAGTTCCACCTCCGTCAGCGCCGCCTCACCGGTCAGCACCAGCCGGTAGTGGCCGTAGGCCTTCGGCTCGTCGACCGAGAAGGCGCGCGTCTGGCGGTCCCAGCGGAAGGTCTCGTCCGTCCGCGTGTCCAGGTCCGTCCACGTCGTCCCGTCGGCCGAGCCCTGCAGCACCCAGCCCGTGGGCGCCTTGGTGCGGTCGGAGGAGGTGAGCGTGTACTGCACCGCCGCGGTCTCCCCGGTGACGGGCAGCTCCACGGTGGACACCGTGGCGCCGGTCGCCGACGTGTCGTCGAACAGGGCGCCCTCGCCCTTCAGCGCGTCCTTGCGGGGCGTGGGCACCTCGTCGTCCTTCGTGATCGACACGGGCGCGGCGTCCTCGCCGGTGCCCCACGACGACGGACGCGGGCCCATGTCGAACTCCAGGACCCCGCCCCTCGAGATCACCGAGTGCGGCAGCGAGGTGGAGTTCCAGCGCTTGCCGTTGACCTTCAGCCCCTGCACGTAGACGTTCTTCGCGCTGTTCCCCGGCGCCTTGACGACCAGCTCGCGGCCGTTCTCCAGGTGCACGGTCGTCTTCTTGAACAGCGGGGAGCCGATGGCGTACTCGCCGCTGCCCATGACCAGCGGGTAGAAGCCGAGCGAGGAGAAGAGGTACCAGGCCGACTGCTCGCCGTTGTCCTCGTCGCCGTGGTAGCCCTGGCCGATCTCGCTGCCGGTGTACAGGCGGGACAGCACCTCGCGCACGTTCGCCTGCGTCTTCCAGGGCTGCCCGGCCGCGTCGTACATGTACAGGGCGTGGTGGGCCACCTGGTTGGAGTGGCCGTACATGCCCATCCGGACGTCCCGCGCCTCGGTCATCTCGTGGATGACACCGCCGTAGGAGCCCTTGAACTCCGGGGAGGCCGTCTCGGGGGTGGAGAGGTACTCGTCGAGCTTGTCGGCGAGGCCGTCCCGGCCGCCGTACAGGTTGGCCAGACCGCGGCTGTCCTGCGGGGCGGTGAAGGCGTAGCCCCAGCCGTTGGTCTCGGTGTAGTCGTGACCCCACACGCGCGGGTCGTACTTCGAGGACTCGACCCGCCAGTCGCCCTCGGCGTTCCTGCCCTGGAAGAACCCGGCCTCGGAGTCGAAGAGGTTGACGTAGTCCTGGGCGCGGTCGAGGAAGTACGCCGACTCCTCCTGGTAGCGCTTCTCGCCGGTCTTCTCGTAGAGCGCCTCGCCCATCTTGGCGATGCCGTAGTCGTTGAGGTAGCCCTCCAGCGCCCACGACAGGCCCTCGTGGGTCTCGGTGCTGGTGTAGCCGAGGAACGGCGAGGTCGCCATGCCCTTGCGGCCCACACCGGAGGACGGCGGCACGACGGTGGCGTTCTTCACCGCCGCGTCGTACGCGGCCTCCGCGTCGAGGTCGACGCCCTTGACGTACGCGTCGGCGAACGCGACGTCCGAGGAGGTGCCGGTCATCAGGTCGGCGTAGCCGGGGGAGGACCAGCGGGAGGTCCAGCCGCCGTCCTTGTAGTGCTGCACGAACCCGTCCGCCAGCTCGGCGGCCTTGGACGGGGTCAGGAAGGAGTAGGCCGGCCAGGTGGTCCGGTAGGTGTCCCAGAAGCCGTTGTTGACGTACACCTTGCCGTCGACGATCTTCGCGCCGGTGTGCGTCGGGGTGTCCGGCTGCGGCATCTTCGAGAACGGCGAGGCGTACTTGTACTCCCCGTCGACCTTCTCGTGGCCCGCGTTCGGGTACAGGTACAGCCGGTAGAGGCTGGAGTAGAGGGTGGTCAGCTGGTCCGGGGTGGCGCCCTCGACCTCGACCTTGCCGAGGATCCGGTCCCACTGGCGCTGGGCGCTCTTCTTGACCGCCTCGAAGCCGCGGCCCTCGGGGATCTCCTGGCGCAGGTTGTCCTTCGCCTGGTCGACGCTGATCAGCGAGGTGGCCAGGCGCAGCGTGACCCGGCGGTCGTCGCCCGCGTCGAAGCGCAGACGGCCCTTGACGCCACTGGCGTCGCCCTCGGTGACCTTCTCGTCGAACTCGCCGTAGACGAACAGCCGGGTGGCGCCCGTGGACAGCCCGGACTTGACGTCCGAGTAGCCGGTGAAGGTGCCGTTCTCCTCGTCGAGGGTCAGGCCGGCCTGGTCGGTGACGTTGTCGAAGATCACGCTCGCGTCGTCACCCGGGTAGGTGAAGCGCATCATCGCCGCGTGGTCCGTCGGCGCCATCTCGGCCTTCAGGCCGTTCTCGAACCGCACCCCGTAGTAGTACGGCCGCGCGGTCTCGTTCTCGTGCCGGAACGCCAGCTCGCGCGCCTCACGGCCGGTGTCCGGGGTGCCGGCGGCGGCCGACGGCATCACCTGGAAGGTCTGCCGGTCGCCCATCCAGGGGCTCGGCTCGTGGCTCGCGCTGAACGCCTGGATCGTCGGCAGGTTGTCCGCGTTGTTGCCGCGTGCGTAGTCGTACAGCCAGCTCAGCGAACCGGCGTTGGTGACCGGGGTCCAGAAGTTGAAGCCGTGCGGCACGGCCGTCGCGGGGAAGTTGTTGCCGCGCGAGAACCCGCCGCTGGAATTGGTGCCCCGGGTCGTCACCGCGTAGTCGGAGAGGTGGGCCTTGGGCCGCTCGGGCCGCACCGACTTCAGCGCCACGTCGTCCAGCCAGCCGCGGAACTTGGTCTCGCCCTTGGGGGAGTCGTACGCCACCAGGATCCGGTCGACGGTCTTGCCGGCGGCCACCGAACCGATCCGGGAGACCACGTTGTTCCACTGGTTGACGTAGAGGATCTTCGACGCGCCCTGTCCCCGCGGGGTGAGCGGGAAGCCGTGCTGGTCGGTGGCGCGCAGGTCGCTCAGATAGGTGCCGTCGGTGAAGGCGAGGTCGACGGAGACGTTGGTGGAGTCGTAGTCGAGGTCGCCGTCCGCCATCGAGGGGAAGACGCGGTACGACAGTTCGGTGTTCCGGTCGACCCTCGTGTTGACGTCGAACACCTTGTTGTAGGAGTAGGCCCGCCCGTCGGCGGTGTGCCGGCCGGCGTACCGCAGGGCGCGCTTGCCGGTGAATCCGGCGCCCGCCTTGGCCGTCGGCGAGCCGGTCGGGCCGCGGTCGACCAGCGAGAGCATGTCCTGCGGAACGGGCGCCTCGTCGTCACCGGTGGAGAACTGGACGTCGGCGAGCTGGACTATGCCGCCGCTGCCGTTCCTGGTGATCTCCAGCCGGAAGTGCCGGTACTCGGCGACGGCCGAGGCGTCGATGTCGTAGAGCTTGGTCTGGAAGCGCTCCGCGAACGTCTCGCCCGAGCGGGTGTCGAGGGTCTTCCAGTCCTCGCCGTCGGTGGAACCCTTGAGGGTCCAGTCCCTGGGGTCGCGCTCGGCGGCGTCGTTGGCGGACGTGAGGGCGTAACGGACCGCCTTGACGGGGGCGTCCAGGTCGAACTCCACCCACCCGGTGGACTCGAAGGCCAGCCACTTGCTGCTCGGCTCGCCGTCGACGAGGTTCTCCTTCACCTCCCCGCCACCGGTGTTCTCCGCGCTGGCGCGGACGTCCGTGACGTGGTCGGTGACATTGCCCGGAATGCCGGAGCTGTAACCGCCGTCCACACCCGAGGCGCGCTTCTCGCCGCCCCGCGTGGTGTCGACGGTGTTCAGCCAGTCCGGGGCGGGGTCCCCGGCCTCGAACGACGACGCGAACTCACGGTCCGCCTTCTGCGGCGCCTGGGGCAGCGCCACGGCGACGCCCTGTGAGCCCGCGGCCAAAGCGAAGGCGGTCGCCGCGACGACCGCCGTTCCCCATCTGTGCCGAACCCTGCTGTGCATACGTGAGTACCCTCCCTGCGCCGGACAACGTTGTCAGTCAGATGCGCAAGGTCTAGTAGTGCGTCAAGTGCCCCGTGGTGTCAAGGGGGTTGAATCCGGCATTCCAGTCCAGCGGCAATGATTTTTCCGCCGGTAACGCGCCGGGGGCCGATATTTCCGCGAGGTCTCAACTCGGAAAAGACCGGAGGTGAACCTTGCATTCGATCTTGCTCCGTCAGCGGGAAGTGGACTATACCTGTCGGCACTCCGGGGCGTCTTCACCGCACCCGATCCTGTACGGCCGCACTTCCTGCACGACCCAGCTTGACCCGAACGCGGTGCCGGGGAGGATCCGGTTCACCGCCTGAGTCCTGGAGAAGGCGAGGACTTGAGCATGGGATCCACTTCCGCCGAGAACGAAGGCACCGGTTCCGCCGAGAACGAAGGCACCGGTTCCGCCGGGAACGACGGCACCGGTGACAACGCCACGACCGGCGTGGGGCGTCGCGCACTGATCAAGCGGTCCGCCGCGCTCGGCCTGGTTTCCGTACCGGCGATGAGCTTCCTGTCCGCGTGCGCCAGCGGAGGCGGAAGCGACAACTCCGAGGAGAACGAGGGCGAGACCTCCGAGTCCAACCCGTTCGGTGTCAAGGAAGGCAGCAAACTCGACGTCGTCATCTTCAAGGGCGGTTACGGCGACGACTACGCCAAGGCGTGGGAGGCCGCGTTCGAGAAGGAGTGGGGCGTCACCTCCGTCCACACCGGAACGCAGGAGATCACGGGCAAGCTCCAGCCCCGCTTCAACGCCGGGAACCCGCCGGACATCGTCGACGACTCCGGCAACCAGCAGATCCCGATCGACGTGCTCGCCAAGAACGGCCAGCTCCTCGACCTCGCCGAGGTGCTGGACGCCCCCTCGGTCGACGACCCGGACACCAAGGTCCGCGACACCCTCATCCCCGGCACGCTCGACGCCGGCATGCAGGAGGGCAAGGTCGTCGCCCTCAACTACATCTACACGGTGTGGGGCCTGTGGTACTCCGGCAAGCTCTTCCGGGAGAAGGGCTGGGAGGCGCCCGAGACCTGGGACGACTTCCTCGCCGTCTGCAGGGACGCCAAGGCCCAGGGCATCGGCGGCCTCGCCCACCAGGGCAAGTACCCGTACTACATCAACGTCGCCATCATGGACCTGATCGCCAAGAAGGGCGGCCTGGACGCCATGAAGGCGATCGACAACCTCGACCCCAAGGCGTTCGCCGGCTCCGACGCCGCCACGGAGGCCATCGAGGCCGTCTACGAGGTCGTCGAGAAGGGCTATCTGATGCCCGGTACGAACGGCCTGACCCACACCGAGTCGCAGACCCGCTGGAACCAGTACAAGGCCGCGTTCATCACCAGCGGTTCCTGGCTCGAGAACGAGCAGCTCAAGACGACACCGGAGGACTTCGACATGAAGTTCCTGCCGATGCCGCTGCTGCCGGGCAGCGCGCTGCCGTTCGAGGCGATCCGGGCCGGCTCCGGTGAGCCCTTCATCATCCCGTCCAAGGCCAAGAACCTCCCCGCGGCCAAGGAGTTCATGCGCAGGATGCTCTCCAAGGAGTGGTCGACGCTGTTCGCGAAGGAGGCGAACTCGCTGACCATCCTCAAGGACGGCGTCGACCCGAACGTCCAGCTCCGGCCGGGCACCCAGTCCACCGTCGAGGCCTCCAAGGCGGCCGGCGACAACACCTTCCGTTACCTGTACACCGAGTGGTACAGCGAGATGAACGCCGCCATCGAGAACGCCTCCAACGAGCTGATGGCCAAGCGCATCCAGCCCAAGGAGTGGCTGAAGCGGGCCCAGGCCGCGGTCGACAAGCAGGCCAAGGACCCGGACTCGAAGAAGAACCGCCGCGACTGATCTCGCTCGACCGACCGCGTTCCGGGCCGGGGCCGCCCCGGCCCGGAACGGCCGCACCCAGGGGCAGGGACGCCATGCGCAAAGGGCAGCACCGGTTCGTCGCGGGATTTCTCCTCTTTCCCGTGGCGCTCTATCTGATCTTCGTGATCTGGCCGTACGTCCAGACGTTCGGTTATTCACTGACCGACTGGAAGGGCCAGTCGCAGACCTTCGAGTTCGTCGGCCTCGACAACTACACGGCGTTGTTCGAGGACGACATCTTCATGGGTGCCATCTGGCACAACATCCTGTTCCTGGTGTTCATCCCGGTGATCACCATTCTGCTCGCGCTGTTCTTCGCCTTCATGCTGAACGCGGGCGGACGCGGACGTTCCGGAGGCGTCTCGGGCGTCGCCGGGTCCAAGTACTACCGGGTCGTTTATTTCTTCCCGCAGGTGCTGTCCCTGGCCATCATGGCGGTGCTCTTCGGAGCGGTGTACCGCAGTGACGGCGGCGGAATGCTCAACGGCGTCCTGATCGAAATCGGGCTCGTCGACAAGAACAACCCGGTGGAATGGCTCAACGAGCCGGACTTCGTGCTCTGGGCGCTCATCGCGGTGGTCGTCTGGCACGGCGTCGGCTTCTACCTGGTGCTGTTCTCCGCCGCCATGCAGTCCATTCCGCGGGACATCTACGAGGCCGCGCTGATCGACGGCGCAGGCCGCGCCCAGTCCTTCTTCCGCATCACCCTGCCGCTGCTGTGGGACTCCGTGCAGACCGCCTGGGTCTACCTCGGCATCGCGGCGATGGACATGTTCATCCTGGTCTCCACCATGACCTCCGGCCGGGGCTACGGCGGCGGCCCCGACCACGCCAGCGAGGTCATGGCGACCGTGATGATGCGGAACTTCCTCGTGTACGGCCGGAGCGGCTACGCCTGCGCCATGGGCGTGGTCATGCTGCTCCTCACCCTGATCGTGTCCGTGGTCATGCTGCGCGCCACCCGTCGCGAGCGCATCGAGTTCTGAGGCGGAGTAACGACGATGAGCGCACCCCTCAAGGAAACCGCTCCCACCGGGGGCCCCACCCCGCCCCCGCCGCCGGTGGGAAAGGGCACCGTCCGCCCCGGCGACCGGCGTGGCGAAGGCGTCGTGCTGAACGTCTTCTCGCACGGCTTCCTCGCCGTGTGGGCGGTGCTGATCGTGCTGCCGCTGCTCTGGCTGGTGCTCGGCTCCTTCAAGACCGACACGCAGATCGGCGGCTCCGCCTTCGGCTGGCCGCGGAACTGGGACCCGGACGTGTTCTCCCGCGCCTGGGAGAAGGGCATCGGGGACTACTTCACCAGCACCGTCATCGTCCTCGTCATGTCCGTGCCGCTGACGATGCTGTTCGGCTCCATGGCGGCCTACGTGCTGGCCCGCTACGAGTTCCGGGGCAACCGCCTGCTGTACTACTTCTTCGTCGCCGGCGCGATGTTCCCCGTCTTCCTGGCCCTGGTGCCGCTGTTCTTCATGGTCCAGCGGCTGGACATGCTGAACACCTACCACGGCCTGGCCCTGGTGTACGTGGCCTACTCGATGCCGTTCACGGTGTTCTTCATGCACGCCTTCTTCCGGACCCTGCCCACGGCGGTCTTCGAGGCGGCGATCCTGGACGGGGCCTCGCACACCCGGACCTTCTTCCAGGTGATGCTGCCCATGGCCAAGCCCGGTCTGCTGAGCGTCGGCATCTTCAACACGCTGGGCCAGTGGAACCAGTACATCCTGCCGACGGTGCTGATGCAGCCGCAGAGCGGCGACGATCCGGAACGCTATGTGCTGACCCAGGGGCTCATCCAGCTCCAGCAGCAGCAGGGGTACGCCTCGGACCTCCCGGTGCTCTTCGCGGGCGTGACGATCGCCATGGTGCCCATGCTGGTGGTCTACCTGTCCTTCCAGCGCCAGGTGCAGGCCGGGCTCACCTCCGCCACCTTGAAGTAGACCACCGGTGCCGCCTTGAAGTGACGCACCGGAACCCCCCGGACACACGCCGCTCCCGCCCCAGGGAGCGGCGTGTGCGCGTATGTCCGTGCACTCGGAAACGGTTCAACCTCTTGACGGGAGGCGACCCGAACGGCTCAGCTTAGAGTTCACTAGTTGGACATGAGAACGGGGTCTCACCGAAGCGGCCCCGCGCGCAGGAGGTCGTCGTGGAGACTCCGGGGTCGCAGTCGTCGCTGCACCGAGCCAACCTGGAGCGGGTCGTCCGAGCAGTACGTCTTGCGGGTTCCCTCACCCAGGCCGAGATCGCGAGGACGACCGGCCTGTCCGCGGCCACGGTCTCCAACATCGTCCGGGAGCTGAAGGACGGCGGAACGGTCGAGGTCACGCCCACCTCGGCGGGCGGGCGCCGGGCGCGCAGCGTCTCGCTGAGCGGGGACGCCGGGATCGTCGTCGGGGTCGACTTCGGGCACACCCACCTGCGGGTCGCGGTCGGGAACCTCGCCCATCAGGTGCTGGCCGAGGAGTCCGAGCCACTGGATGTGGACGCCTCCGCGACACAGGGCCTCGACCGGGCGGAACAGCTGGTCAAGCGGCTGATCGAGGCGACCGGGGTGGACCCGTCCAAGGTCGCGGGCGTGGGCCTCGGCGTGCCGGGGCCGATCGACGTGGAGTCCGGGACCCTGGGCTCGACCGCGATCCTGCCCGGCTGGACCGGCGCCAGGCCCGCCGAGGAGCTGCGGGGGCGGCTCGGCGTGCCGGTGCACGTGGACAACGACGCCAACCTGGGCGCGCTCGGCGAGATGGTCTGGGGCAGTGGCCGGGGCGTGCGCGACCTGGCGTACATCAAGGTGGCCAGCGGTGTCGGCGCCGGTCTGGTGATCAGTGGGAAGATCTATCGCGGTCCGGGCGGCACCGCGGGGGAAATCGGACATATTACACTCGATGAATCCGGCCCCGTCTGCCGCTGCGGCAACCGCGGCTGCCTGGAGACCTTCACGGCCGCGCGCTACGTGCTCCCGCTGCTCCAGCCCAGTCACGGCACCGATCTCACCATGGAGGGCGTCGTGCGGTTGGCGCGGGACGGGGACCCTGGCTGCCGTCGGGTGATCGCCGACGTCGGCCGCCACATCGGCAGTGGAGTCGCCAACCTCTGCAACCTGCTGAACCCGAGCCGGGTGGTCCTCGGCGGTGATCTCGCCGAGGCCGGCGAGCTCGTGCTCGGGCCGATCCGGGAGTCCGTCGGCCGCTATGCGATCCCCAGTGCGGCACGTCAACTGTCCGTTCTCCCCGGGGCACTTGGAGGCCGTGCCGAGGTGCTCGGAGCGCTCGCCCTCGCACTGAGCGAGATGGGTGATTCGACCCTTTTGGACGGCACGGCGACCGGGTCGCTCACCGCGGCGACCCCTGCCTTCACTTAGAGAACGGATGGCACCGTTGCCATCTCGTTAAGGATTTACTTCTTGACGTCGCACGTGTGGCCGAGTTGACTTCCAGCCACCTCGGCCGCAACGACGCGGCCTCGTCAGGGAGGTTTTGTAGAAGTGAACACGCGTATGCGTCGTGCCGCCGTTGCCATCGCCGCCGGTGCGATGGCCGTCTCGCTCGCCGCTTGCGGCAGCGCCGCCGAGTCCGGTGACAAGAAGGACTCGGGCGACTCCGCCGCCAAGGGTGATGACATCAAGGTCGGCCTGCTCCTGCCGGAGAACCAGACCGCGCGGTACGAGAAGTTCGACAAGCCCTTGATCGAGAAGAAGGTCAAGGAGCTCACGAACAACAAGGGCGAGGTCGTCTACGCCAACGCCAAGCAGGACGCCAGCCTGCAGAACCAGCAGGTCGACACGATGATCACCAACAAGGTGGACGTGCTCATCGTGGACGCGGTGGACTCCAAGGCCATCGCCGGCTCGGTGAAGAAGGCCAAGGACCAGGGCATCCCGGTCGTGGCCTACGACCGCCTCGCCGAGGGCCCGATCGACGCCTACACCTCGTTCGACAACGTGACCGTCGGCAAGACCCAGGGCGAGGCCCTCCTCGAGGCCCTGGGCGACAAGGCCAAGGACGGCCAGATCGTCATGATGAACGGGTCCGCCACCGACCCGAACGCCGCCATGTTCAAGGAGGGCGCGCACTCCGTCCTCGACGGCAAGGTGAAGGTCGGCCGCGAGTACGACACCAAGGAGTGGAAGCCGGAGAACGCCAACTCCAACATGGAGGGCGCCATCTCCGCCATCGGCAAGGACAAGATCGTCGGCGTCTACTCCGCCAACGACGGCATGGCGGGCGGCATCATCACCGCCCTGAAGGCCGCCGGCATCGACGACATCCCGGTCACCGGCCAGGACGCCGAGCTCGCGGGTGTGCAGCGCATCGTCACCGGTGAGCAGTACATGAGCGTCTACAAGCCGTACCCGCAGGAGGCCGACGTGGCCGCGGAGATGGCCGTGCTGCTGGCCCAGGGCAAGTCGCTGGACTCCATCGCCAAGGACAAGGTCGACAGCCCCACCACCAAGGCCGTCCCCTCCGTGCTCGTCCCGGTCGTGTCGCTGACCAAGGAGAACATCAACGACACCGTGATCAAGGACGGCATCTACACCGTCCAGGAGATCTGCACGGGCAAGTACAAGGCCGCCTGCGACAAGATCGGCCTCAAGTAAGCAGTCCCCAAGTCCCGTGAAGATCGAGGGAGTCCGTGACCCGGACTCCCCGCACGGGACCGACTGCCACGCGCTCCGCCGGCGCCCCGCACACATCAGCCCCGCAAGCTACGCGGGGCGCCGGACGGAACACCCCCCCAGAAACTTCTGCACAACCTCCCGCCGGGTCAGGCGGCGAAGGAGATGGTTCACGTGTCCGCTACGCCCGTGCTGGCGTTGCGCGGGGTCTCCAAGCGTTTCGGTGCCGTCCAGGCGCTCACCGACGTAGAGCTTGAGGTCCACGCCGGTGAGGTGGTCGCCCTGGTGGGCGACAACGGCGCCGGAAAGTCCACGCTGGTCAAGACGATCGCCGGCGTGCATCCCATCGATGAGGGATCCATCGAGTGGGACGGCAAGGCCGTCCAGATCAGCAAGCCGCACGACGCCCAGAACCTGGGCATCGCGACGGTCTACCAGGACCTCGCGCTGTGCGACAACATCGACGTCGTCGGCAACCTCTACCTGGGTCGGGAGCTCCGCAGGCGCGGAGTCCTGGACGAGGTGGAGATGGAGCGCCGCTCCCGCGAGCTCCTCGACACCCTGTCGATCCGCATCCCCAGCGTCCGGATCCCGATCGCCTCCCTCTCCGGCGGTCAGCGCCAGGTCGTGGCCATCGCCCGGTCCATGCTCGGCGAGCCCAAGCTGGTGATCCTGGACGAGCCCACCGCCGCCCTTGGCGTCGAGCAGACCGCGCAGGTCCTCGACCTCGTCGAGCGGCTGCGCGAGCGCGGCCACGCGGTCATCCTCATCAGCCACAACATGGCCGATGTGAAGGCCGTGGCGGACAAGGTCGCGGTCCTGCGCCTCGGGCGCAACAACGGCGTCTTCGAGGTCAAGTCGACCTCGCAGGAAGAGATCATCTCCGCCATCACGGGCGCCACGGACAACGCCGTCACCCGTCGTGCGGCGCGCACCAATGGGGAGATCAAGAAGTGAGCACCGAGAAGACCTCCACCCCCGCCGAGGACCACGCCGTGGAGAACCCCGAGGCGGCCGCCGCCGCGGTCACCGTGGTCGACCCCCGGCTGCTGGTGCGCGAACAGGGCCTGATGGGCTACTGGAACGAGTTCAAGCGGAAGATGAAGGCCGGTGACCTCGGCTCCATCCCCGTCGTGGTCGGCCTGCTGATCATCTGGGCCATCTTCACCAGCCTGAACTCCAACTTCCTCACCGCCGGCAACTTCTCCGACATGTCCGTCGCCATGGTCGGCACGGGCATGATCGCCGTCGGTATCGTCTTCGTCCTGCTGCTCGGCGAGATCGACCTGTCGGTCGGCTCGGTCAGCGGTGTGGCGGGCGCCGCCTTCGCGGTCATGAACGTCACGAACGGGATGAACGAGGTGCTGGCCCTGGTGCTGGCGATCCTCACCGGCACGGTGGCCGGCGCCATCCACGGCTTCATCTTCGCCCGCATCGGCGTCCCGGCCTTCGCCGTGACGCTGGCCGGACTGCTGTTCTGGCAGGGCTTCATGCTGCAGATCCTCGGCGACAACGGCACCATCAACCTCGACTCCGAGGGCCTGGTCGTCAAGCTGACCAGCTACTACTTCTCGGACGTGGCCGCCGCGTACGGCCTGGCGCTCGTCGCGACCGTGGGGTACTTCCTCCTGGCGTTCTTCGACAACCGCCGCCGTGAGGCCGCCGGTGTGCCGTCCCGCCCGCTGAACGAGATCATCGTGCGGACCGTGCTGCTCGCGATCCTGGCCTTCGCCGCCGCGATCGTGTTCAACCAGTACAAGGGCCTGCCGCTGGCCGTGGTGATCTTCCTCGCGTTCCTGGTGTTCACGGACTTCGTGCTGCGCCGCACCGCGTACGGCCGCAAGGTCTTCGCGCTCGGCGGCAGCGTCGAGGCGTCCCGCCGCGCCGGCATCAACGTGGAGATGGTCCGGATCTCGGTCTTCGCGATCGCCGGCACCTTCGCCGCGATCGGCGGCCTGTTCGTCGCCTCGAAGATCGCCTCCGCCAACCAGGGCGCGGGTACCGGTGAGTTCCTGATGAACGTCATCGCCGCGGCCGTCATCGGCGGTACGTCGCTCTTCGGCGGCCGTGGCCGCACCTGGGACGCGCTGCTCGGTGTGATGGTGATCATCTCGATCACGTACGGTCTGGCGCTGGAGGGCATCGCCTCGCCGGTGCAGTACATGATCACCGGTGGTGTGCTGCTGGCGACCGTCGTCATCGACGCGGTCACCCGCAAGACCCAGAAGACGGCTGGGCGCGCGTAGCGGCTCGACCGCAGGCCCGCGCCCCCGGCGTGCTGCTGTTGCCCGGTGCCTTCGAGGTGCCGGGCAACAGCCGTGTCGTAGGACGGGCGCATCCGGGGTACTGCTGACCGGGTGACGCACGACGCACGGCCCGGAGTCCGTCCGGCGGAGCGGAACATTAGACTCGACCCGCCCGGCAACAGCTCGATCAGCTCTACTGCAAGGAGGCACGGGTGCCGCTGCTGACCCGCATCAGGGGACCGCGCGATCTGGACCGGCTCAGCCGGGAGGAGCTCGACCAGCTGGCCGGGGAGATCCGGACCTTCCTCGTCGACGCGGTCTCCAAGACCGGCGGCCACCTCGGTCCCAACCTCGGTGTGGTGGAGCTCACCATCGCCCTGCACCGGGTCTTCGAGTCGCCCAAGGACAAGGTGCTCTGGGACACCGGCCACCAGTCCTACGTGCACAAGCTGCTGACCGGCCGGCAGGACTTCTCCCGGCTGAAGATGAAGGGCGGCCTGTCCGGCTACCCCTCGCAGGCCGAGTCCGAGCACGACGTCATCGAGAACAGCCACGCCTCCACCGTGCTCGGCTGGGCCGACGGCATCGCCAAGGCCAACCAGATCATGAAGCGCGACAGCCACGTCGCCGCGGTCATCGGCGACGGCGCGCTCACCGGCGGCATGGCCTGGGAGGCGCTGAACAACATCGCCGACGCCAAGGACCGCCCGCTGGTCATCGTCGTCAACGACAACGAGCGCTCCTACTCGCCCACCATCGGCGGCCTCGCCAACCACCTGGCGACCCTGCGCACCACCGACGGCTACGAGCGCTTCCTGACCCGCACCAAGGAGGTCCTGGAGCGCACCCCGGTCGTCGGCCAGGCCCTCTACGACACCCTGCACGGCGCCAAGAAGGGCCTGAAGGACTTCATCACCCCGCAGGGCATGTTCGAGGACCTCGGCCTGAAGTACGTCGGCCCCATCGACGGCCACGACATCGAGGCCCTGGAGTCCGCCCTGGCCCGCGCCAAGCGCTTCGGCGGCCCGGTGATCGTGCACTGCCTCACCGAGAAGGGCCGCGGCTACCAGCCCGCCCTGGCGGACGAGGCGGACCGCTTCCACGCCGTCGGCAAGATCCACCCCGACACGGGCCTGCCGATCGCCAGCTCCGGCGCCGACTGGACGAGTGTCTTCGGCGAGGAGATGGTCAGGCTCGGCGAGGAGCGCGAGGACGTCGTCGCGATCACCGCGGCCATGCTCCAGCCGGTAGGCCTCGACAAGTTCGCCAAGCGCTTCCCCGACCGCGTCTACGACGTCGGCATCGCCGAGCAGCACGGCGCCGTCTCCGCGGCCGGCCTCGCGCACGCCGGGGTGCACCCCGTCTTCGCCGTGTACGCCACCTTCCTCAACCGCGCCTTCGACCAGGTGCTCATGGACGTGGCCCTGCACAAGTGCGGCGTGACGTTCGTGCTCGACCGGGCCGGTGTCACCGGCACCGACGGCGCCTCCCACAACGGCATGTGGGACATGTCGATCCTCCAGGTCGTCCCCGGGCTGCGGCTCGCCGCCCCGCGCGACGCCGACCAGGTGCGCGCCCAGCTCCGCGAGGCCGTCGCCGTCGAGGACGCCCCCACCGTGGTGCGCTTCTCCAAGGGCGCCGTCGGCCCCGCCGTGCCCGCCGTGGGCCGTGTCGGCGGCATGGACGTCCTGCGCGAGCCCGGCACCGACACCCCCGACGTCCTGCTGGTCTCCGTGGGCGCCCTCGCCCCGATGTGCCTGGAGATCGCCGCCCTCCTCGACCGGCAGGGCATCTCCACCACCGTCGTCGACCCGCGCTGGGTCAAGCCCGTCGACGAGGCGATGGCCCCGCTCGCCGAGAAACACCGCGTGGTCGTCACCGTCGAGGACAACTCCCGCGTCGGCGGTGTCGGCTCCACGATCGCCCAGGCGCTGCGCGACGCCGGCGTGGACGTGCCGCTGCGCGACTTCGGCATCCCGCCGCGCTTCCTCGACCACGCCTCCCGCGCCGAGGTCATGGCCGAGATCGGACTGACCGCCCCCGACATCGCCCGCCAGGTCACCGGCCTGGTGGCGAAGCTCGACGGCGGGTACGAGCGGTCGTCCGCGGACGCCGTCGACCCGGTGGAGCCGGCCCGCGACTGACCCGCGCCTCCCGCGTCGCCCGGACGGGCCGCCCGCGTCCTTGTGAAAAGTGGCGCGGGCGGCCCGTTTGCGTGAGGGTGCCCGTACCGGGGCATACGACCTACGCCCCCTCTCGATCATGTCGAGGACGCCACGCGTGGGAGGTACCCGTGACCAGCCCTCTCTTCCGGACGAAGAACGTCGAGCAGTCCATCCGCGACACCGAGGAACCCGAGCACGCGCTCAAGAAATCCCTGTCCGCGCTGGATCTGACCGTCTTCGGCGTCGGTGTCATCATCGGCACCGGCATCTTCGTCCTCACCGGTACGGTCGCCAAGAACAACGCCGGGCCCGCCACCGCCCTGGCCTTCGTCGTGGCCGGTGTCGTCTGCGCGCTCGCCGCGCTCTGCTACGCCGAGTTCGCCTCCACCGTCCCGGTGGCGGGCTCCGCGTACACGTTCTCGTACGCCTCCCTCGGTGAGCTGCCGGCCTGGATCATCGGCTGGGACCTGGTCCTGGAGTTCGCGCTCGGCACGGCGGTGGTGGCCGTCGGCTGGTCCGGCTACATCCAGTCGCTCATGGCCAACGCGGGCTGGGAGATGCCCGCGGCGCTGGGCAGCCGCGAGGGCGCCGACGCCTTCGGGTTCGACATCCTCGCCGCCGTCCTGGTGCTGGTGCTCACCGGCATCCTCGTCCTCGGCATGAAGCTGTCCGCCCGCGTCACCTCGGTCGTCGTCGCCATCAAGGTGACCGTGGTCCTCGTGGTGATCATCGCGGGCGCCTTCTTCATCACCGCCGACAACTACGACCCGTTCGTCCCGGACGCGAAGCCGGTGCCCGCGGGCCAGAGCCTCGACGCCCCGCTCATCCAGCTGATCTTCGGCTGGGCCCCGGCCAACTTCGGCGTGATGGGCATCTTCACCGCCGCCTCGGTGGTGTTCTTCGCCTTCATCGGCTTCGACATCGTCGCCACGGCCGCCGAGGAGACCAGGAACCCGCAGCGCGACATGCCCCGCGGCATCCTCGGCTCCCTGTTCCTCTGCACCGTGCTGTACGTCCTGGTGTCGATCGTCGTCACCGGCATGCAGCACTACAGCGAGCTGTCCGTGGACGCCCCGCTGGCGGACGCCTTCAAGGCCACCGGGCACCCCTGGTTCGCGGGCTTCATCAGCTTCGGCGCCGCCGTCGGCCTGACGACCGTCTGCATGATCCTGCTGCTCGGCCAGACCCGGGTCTTCTTCGCGATGAGCCGCGACGGACTGCTGCCGAGGTTCTTCTCCCGGGTCCACCCCCGGTTCAAGACCCCGCACCGGCCGACGATCCTGCTCGGTGTCCTCATCGCGGTCCTCGCCGGCTTCACCCCGCTGAACGAGCTCGCCGCGCTGGTGAACATCGGCACCCTGTTCGCCTTCGTGATCGTCGCGATCAGTGTGATCATCCTCCGCAGGACCCGGCCCGACCTGCACCGCGCCTTCCGCACCCCCTGGGTGCCCGTGCTGCCGATCGTGTCGGTCGCCGCCTCCCTGTGGCTGATGCTGAACCTGCCCGCCGAGACCTGGGTCCGCTTCGGCGTCTGGATGGCGATCGGCGTCGTCGTCTACTTCCTCTACAGCCGCGGCCACAGCCGGCTGGCCCGGGGCGAGGGCGAGGAGCAGCCCTCCACCCCGCCGTCCCGCTGAGGGCCCCCGGGCGTGCCGTCGAAGTGGCCGGCCCGCCCGGGCCTATCGCCGTACCGTGCGCGGGCCCGTGACGTCCGCGCCCAGGGACGCCACCCTGCGGCGCAGTTCACGGTCCGCCGTGACCACCAGGACCGGGCGGTCGCCGGCCTCCGCCACCAGGGCGACCATGCGGTCGTCGCCGCTGCCGGGGGCCGGCTCCACCCGGACCCCCGGAACCGACTCCACCCCGCGGGCCGCTCCCTCGGTCACCAGCACGATCTCCACCGGACCTGAGCGGTCCGGCAGACCCTCCGCCGCCAGACGGTCGCGCAGCCGCTCCGCGGCCCCGCGCCGGTCGCGCCACCACCCGTCGGGCACCGACCCGACGACATTCGCGGCGTCGACGATCACGAGCAGGGCGGCGGCGTCATCCATAGCGCAAGGGTCCCACGCGAGGGCCCGCCTTCCGGGAGGGCGGGCCCGCCCCGCCCACACCCCGCGAACCAGCTTCCGTAAGGTGAACTGGTGAACGGCAACTGGCTCCTCCGCGGCCGCGACGGCCGCCTCACCGTCTATCTGCCGTCGGACGACGCCGTCCTGTGCCGCGCGGAACTCGCCCCCGGCGGCCCCTGGGAGGCACCCCGCCGGGTCGGCGGCGACCAGGGACTCCACCCGGGACCGGCCGTCGGGCAGGGCGCCGACGGCTACGCGCACCTGGTCGCCTGGCGGCCCACGGCGTCCGGCGAGTCGGGACTGGTGCACTCCACCCACTTCCGCCCGCGCCTCGCCCCGCTGGACTGGATCCCCGTCGGCCACCCCGACAAGAAGGGCGACCGCACCGGGGCCCCGGCCGTCGCCGTCGACGGCCGGGGACGCGCGCACGTCTTCGTCCGCAACAAGGGCGGCGGGGTGAGCCTGCTCGCCCAGAAGGAGAAGGGCGGCTGGGACCCGTGGCGGGACCTCGGGGGAGAGGGCGTCCAGGACCAACTCGCGGCCGTCACGGCGGAGTCGGGACTGATCGGGCTGTACGCGGCCGTCCCGGGCGGGATCGCGCACTGGCGTCAGGAGGAGCCCGGCAAGCAGCCCGTGCGGACGGACGGCACCGATGCCTCCGTGCGTCCGGGCACCCTCCGCGCGCTGGCCACCTCCGCCGCGCACACCACCCTCTTCTTCACCGACGAACAGGGGGAGTTGTGCGCCTGGCGCCCCGGCGCCGATCCGGTGCCCCTCCTCGCCGCGGCCGGCCCCGGCCACGTCTCCGCCGTACGCTGCGCCATCGAGGGGCACGACTGTACGGTGCTCGCCCAGCGCTCCGCGAGCGGCCGCGTCGCGTTCGCCGCCTATCCCACCGAGCAGGAGCGGGCGGGCGCCTGGTGGACCGAGTCGGGTCCTCGGCTGCCTCCCGACGCGAAGGTGGCCGTGGCCCTGGACGAGCGCGACGAGCTCGTCGCGGCCACCCTCGCCCCGTCCACCGGCACCCTTCTGTTCACCCGCCGCAAGGACGAACCGGGGCTGGCGCTCCGGGCGTGGCAGGAGGTCTGAAGACGCTCCGACAGAGGCGGAACCGTGCAGGGGTCGCCCCATCATGTTCGTCAAATGTTCGATCTATGATGGTCTGCGCTCAGCCTCCGCGTAGAACCACTGCTCAGGAGGATGACAGGTCAGTCGCGTCCAGCGGCAGGAGGGGCAGGTCACGTCATGCGGACCAGATCCGGGCGCGGCACGGCCCGCGGCAGATCGGCCGACCGGCCCATCGACGCACGGAGCGAGCGGCAGGCCGCCGAGGAGACCCTCGACGGCCGCTGGCTCGTCCTCGGCAAGGACAACAGGCTCACCGCCTACGCCCGCACCCGCACCGGGCTGCTGCGCTGGACGGAGACCAGGCCCGGGGGTCCGCACTGGTCGGAGCCGGAGTTCTTCCCGGTCCCGGACCTCACTCATGTGTCGGTGGCGCAGGGCGCGGACACCTACGTCCACTTCCTGGGCCGGCGTGCCCGCGGGGACGACGGCCCGCCCGCCGTCGACATCGTCCACGCCATCCAGTACCAGACCGCCCGGCCGGTCACCGAGTGGCGGTCGCTGGGCAATCCGCACAAGGACCGGGAGCGGGCCGCCCGGCTCGGGGCACCGGTGGCCGCGGTGAGCGCGAGCGGCCGGGTGCACGTCCTCGTACCCAACGCGGGCGGTGGACTGATGCTCCGCAGGGAGGGCGCCGGTGGCAAGTGGGAGCCCTGGGCGGACCTCAAGGGCAGCGGGGTGCGGGACGGTTTCGCGGCGGTCGCCCATGCCTCCGGCCGCATCGAGGTGCTCGCGGGCAACCGGGCGCACGCCATGAGGTGGTGCCAGCCGGCGGCCGACGGCGACCTGGGCCAGGAGCCGAAGATCGCGCTGCGGGTGACGCCCGGCACCCTCGCCCTGCTGGAGACGGCGCCGGACCGGGCGACGTATTACTGGGCCGACGAGGAGACGGGCCAGCTCCTCGCCCATCGCCCCGGCAGCTGGGTGATCCCGCTCGGCGGCGCGTCGACCGGCGACCGGGTCGCGGTGCTGCGCGCGGTGCTCGACGGGTACGACTGCACGGTGCTGGCGCACCGGGGACTCGACGGGCAGGTCATGCTCGCCGTGTGCGGCACCGAGAACGAGGGGGCGGGCCTGTGGTGGTCGCCCACCGGTGAGTTCGGTGCGGGCGCCCCGGCGCTGGCCCTGGACGCCTACGGCCGGGTCGTGCTCGCGGTGATCGGCCCGGACGGGGCGCTGCGCGTCGCGCGGCAGGGGGCGGGTCCGGGCCTGTCACTCGATCCGTCGGTGGGTGTCTGACGTACGCACGGCTGTCCGGCGGGGGAGGAGCCCGGTCCTCTCCCCGCCGGACAGCCGCCGTCGACGCGCTCCTTGTGCTCTCCCGGGCGTTCCGGCGCCTCGGGGCCGGCGGTTCAGGACGTGGCGCCGCCCGTGGCGGGAGACTTCTTGGCCGACTCCGGGACGTCCTCGTCCTTGCGCAGCGCCTTCCACAGGTCGTCCGCCTGCGGCTGGGCCGGCACCACCCGGTTGGGATCCTGGGTGTCGTAGGCCACCGGCAGCATGATGGTCTCCATGGAGGCCGGGTCGACACCGTTCAGGCTGCGGCCGAACTCGGCGAGCTCGGTCAGGGAGGCCAGCTCCGAGTCGGTGGTGAGCGCCGAGGTGAGCTGGTCGGCGATCTTGTAGGTCTTGGTGGGGCTGCCGAAC
Organism: Streptomyces sp. NPDC044984; assembly: GCF_040646935.1. NCBI lineage: Bacteria > Bacillati > Actinomycetota > Actinomycetes > Kitasatosporales > Streptomycetaceae > Streptomyces > Streptomyces sp. NPDC044984. The sequence continues at coordinate 46,467 of NZ_JBEZBE010000002.1, read as the reverse complement.
AGGTCCTGGCGCTTGATCTCGCTCAGCAGCGCGAGCATGAACTGCTGCTGGAGGCCGATGCGGCCGAGGTCGCTGCCGTCGCCGACGCCGTGCCGGGTGCGGACGAAGGCCAGTGACTCGGTGCCGTCCAGTTCGTGCGTGCCGGCGGTCAGGTCGAGACCGCTGGAGGAGTCGTGGATGTCCTCCTCGACGGTGACCGTCACCCCGCCGATCGCGTCCACCAGGTCCTTGAAGCCGGCGAAGTCGATCTCCATGTAGTGGTCCATGCGGATCCCGGACATCTGCTCCACCGTCTTGACCACGCAGGCCGGGCCGACCTGCGAGTAGATGGAGTTGAACATCACGCGCTTCGCCGACGCGACCTCGGAGCCGTCCTGCTTGGAACAGGCGGGCCGGGTCACGAGGGTGTCGCGCGGGATGCTCACGGCGACGGCTTCGGTGCGGCCTTCGGGTATGTGCATCACCAGCGCGGTGTCCGAGCGGGCGCCGGAGACCTTGCCGGTCTTCAGTGCGGCGTTGTCCCCGGAGCGCGAGTCGGAGCCCAGGACCAGGATGTTCTGCCCGGAAGTGGGCAGCTTCTCGGGGCGGTCGCCGCCTATCGCCTCGTCGAGGTCGACGCCCTTGATGTTGTCGTTGAGGTCGCTGTACAGCCAGTAGCCGGCACCGCCCGCGGCCAGGACGAGCAACACCAGGCTCAGCGCGATCCAGCGCCAGACACGGCGTCGTCGCGGCGGCCGGACCGACCGCCGACCCGAGGTCGGCCGACGGCCGGAGGGCGCACGTCTGGACCGGCGGGGGCTTGTCGACTCCGTCGGGGCGTGCGTCATGGACCTCGGTCCTCTCTCGTCTGCCGGCTCGCTGGTCCGGGCATGGGTGCAGGCCACGAGTGGGGGGAGAGACCGGGCCCCGCCGCGACGATGGCCGCCGAGGCGTTTCCGAACTATAGACCGATTGTCGGGTGAGTCGGCCGAGGGCTCCGGACATCTGCCTGATGTCCGATGTTCAGGAGCATGTCAGGGAACCGTGTAGTTTCTGTCATAGGTGACTACTGTTGACAGCCATCCGAACCCTTGGTGAAGATATGACTGTCCTGTGAAGGTTTAACGTTCATGTGAACTGCGCCGGCCGTGTGCCGGTGTCAGATGTGGTCGTGCATCGAGCCGGGGGGCACGAGGGCTCACGGCCACCAGTGCTCACTCCGGCGTGTCCCGGGTGAGGAAAGGGTGGGTGGCTGTGCCGCTGCGTGCGTCGTCCCTTTGGGGGGCAGTGGCGTGACGGCCGTATCCGACTTCCCCGCCCAGCGAACGGCCGGGACGGCGGGTCCTCGACGGGACGCCGACGCCGGACCGCGGCGTTCCGCCGTGTCGGCGCCCACGACGTTCACCGCCGAGCACGGCGATGTCTACGTCGAGCCGGGGCTGACGCCGCTGGCGGCCCGTGAGGCCAACCGCGCGGCGCTCTCCGCCCTGCTCGACATGGTCGGCGTCCCCCACTTCGCCGTCCGCGGCACGGTCGACCACGGCACGGTGATCGGCGTGGCCGAGGAGGACCGCGAGCGCGTGCTGCAGGCGGTGTTCCGCGGTCTGGGGCAGTTCCCGGGACACCTGACCGTCGTGGATCCGGACGCGCCCCGGCCCGCCAAGCCGGTCTCCTCGCGCGATCCCCGGGCCTGGCGAGAGGTCGCCGACGCGCGTGTGCTCCAGATCAGCTGGTACCGCACCGACCCGGGCCGGCACCTCCTGCTCCAGCACGAGTACGGCTGTGCCATCGAGTTCTGGCAGCGGCAGGGCACGCACCTCGTCGCCCCCCGTGCCAACCGCGCGACCTGGGCCGTGGCCGCCGACGGCGGGAACGTCATGGGCGCCGCCCGGCTGTTCAGTCGGTTCGTCTCCGACTGGACCCCGCCGCACCTCGCCCCCGCGCTGCCCACCCGCCCCGAGTTCCTGGTGAACTGCGCCGACGACATCGCCTTCGCCGTCGACGCCGTCTACACCTGGGTCGACGGCAACGACCCCGCCTGGCAGCGGCGCAAGGCGCAGGCCAAGGGTGAGGTCTACCACGCGGAGTCGGCGAGCGACGCCCGCTTCATCAGCCGGGACGAACTGCGTTACTCGGTGCGGTCCATCCACCTGTTCGCGCCGTGGATCCGGAACATCTACGTGGTCACCGACGACCAGGTCCCCGCCTGGATGCGCGAGGACGTGCCCGGGATCCGCATCGCCACCCACCGGGAGATCTTCCGCGACCCGGAGGACCTGCCGACCTTCAACTCGCACTCGATCGAGAGCCAGCTCCACCACATCGAGGGGCTCGCCGAACACTTCCTGTACTTCAACGACGACATGTTCATGGGCCGTCCGGTGGCCCCGCACGCCTTCTTCACCCCGAACGGAACGGCCCGCTACTTCCCCTCGCGCAACCGCATCCCGCAGGGTCCGGTCGCCGAGACCGACACGCCGGTGGACGCGGCGTGCAAGAACAACCGGGCCCTCTTGAGCAAACGTTTCGGCAAGGTGATCACCCAGCCCATGGAACACATCCCCTACGCCCTGCGCCGCTCGGCGATGGAGGAGGCCGAACTCGAGTTCCCCGAAGCGTGGGCGCGCACCTCGGCCAGCAGGTTCCGGGCCATGACCGACCTGTCCCCGACCTCGTCGTTCGCCCTGTACTACGCGGCGCTGACCGGGCGGGCCCAGCCGGGGTCCATGCCCTTCACCTACATCCAGCTGGCCGTGCCGGACCTGGCGGACCGGCTGCAACGCCTGCGCGACGGCCGGGACCAGGACACCTTCTGTCTCAACGACGCCTTCTCGACCCCCGAGGACATCGAGGCGCAGCAGGAACTGCTGGACGACTTCTTCACCTCCTACTTCCCCACCCCCAGTCCTTTCGAACGATGAGACGGAGTTCATGACGTGTCCCATCCGGCGTCGATGAGCTCCGCGGCCCACGTCTACCGGCGGTTCGTCCCCCAGCCGGTGCGCTCGGCGGCCGCGACCACGCTCCCCGCGGGCGTGCGGCGCAAGGTCAAGGGCGGCCTCGCGCGCACCCTGAGCCGCCGCGAGGCCCGACTGCACCGCAAGGCCCTGCGGCGCGTGCGCCGAGCGGGGCTCGGCCAGTCCGAACGCCGTACGCAGGCGCCCGACGGCAGGGTCGCCCACGTGCACACCGGCCTCACCGTCGACCTCGCCCGCCGGCTCGACCACGACCTGGTCACCCACGCGCTCGACACGGCCGAGGTCCCCTGGTTCGCGGTGCCCGCCCTGGACGACCGCCGGCTCTGCATCGCCGTCGAGCAGCGGGACAAGGGCACGGTGCGCCGGGTGCTGCGCGCACTGCTGGAGGAACACACCGGCTACGTCGTCTCCGTCTCCCCGGCCGCGGGCGACACCCGCGAGATTCCGGGCAGCCACATCAAGGCGTGGAAGAACTACGGCAAGGCCAGGGTGATCCGCCTGACCTGGCTGCGCACCGATCCCACGGAGCACCTGTGGCTCGGCGAGGACCAGGGCATCGAGATCGAGTTCTGGACCGCCAACACCGACCTGCCCCACGAACGGCTCATCGGTCCGCGCCCCAACCGGGTCCAGCGCGCGGTACCCGCCGAAGCACCCGGCATCGAGATCGGCCTCGACCGGCTGTCCGGTTACTGCGACATCGACGGCGACCTGGAGCCGACGATCACCCTGGAGGACTTCGACGTCGTACGGCTGGAGGAGATCTCCTTCCCCGTGGACGCGGTGCTCCTGTGGCAGCACCCCACGCCATGGGGCGAGGAACTGCTGCGCGCAGCCCTGCGGTCCCTGCACCAGTACGCGCCCTGGGTCGACGTCGTGCACGTCGTCGCCCAGGCGGAGCCGCCGGCCTGGCTGAAGGCGGACGAACGGCTCAGCGTCGTCCGCGCCCGGCCCGGCGCCGAGTGGCAGCTGGACCAGCTCCCCGACGTGGCCGACCACTTCCTCCTGCTGCGTCCCGGGGCACTGATCGGCCGCCCGGTGCGTCCCTTCGACTACTTCACGCCCAGCGGCGGAACCCGTCCGCGACGCGGCCCGTGGAACGCTTCGGAGTCCTTCGCCGAGTGGGTCCGTGCCGCCTACTCCGCCACGGGCCGCCTCACCGGACACGGCTACGCCCAGGGCCCCCAGCCCTACCGGGCCGACACCCTCACCCGGCTCGTGGAGGCGGGGGCGCGCCCGCTGCCCGTCCCGGACGACCAGCTCCTGCCCGCCGTGCCGGGAACCCACCCGATGGACGGCATGACCCACCACTTCGGGTACGTCGCCGGCCTCGCCGACCCGTCGGGAGAGGCGTCGATGGCGCTGCACGCGGCACTGCCCGGCATCGGCACCCGCCTGGAGCGGCTGCTCGTCCGCCGTGACCTGCAGCAGCTCCAGTTCTTCGGGCTGGGCACCGAGGAAGCGCGAGCCGGTGGCGGAACCAAGGCCGTCGTGCGCTTCCTGCACCAGTACTTCCCCGTCCCCAGCGTCTTCGAGCACGACCGCCCGGGGACCTCCACAGATCCGGACAACCACTCGTGAGCACAGGCAACCCCGAGGCGTCCGCCGCGGTCGGGGCCTACCGCAGCCTGGTCCCCGCGGGCCTCAGACGCCGTATCGCACGCCGTGTCCCCCCGCGGCTGCGCACGGTGCTCAAGCACCTGCTCCGCCGACTGCACGTGTTCTCCCTGGCACCCCGGCTGTTCCGCGGCGTCCGGGCCCGCCGCCGCTGGCCGCACCTCTTCGGCGAGGGCGAGCGGCTCGCCGCGCTGGCCGGACACGGAGACCGGATCGTCCTCGTCCGGCCCACCGTCTCACCGCTCGGTCTGCGCGAGGCCAACCTCGAACTGGTCGTGACCGCGCTCGAGGAGGCGGGCATCGACTACTTCGCGATCCGCGGGACCTCCGACTTCCGTTCCTGCCTCGCCGTGTCCGCGGCCGACCGCGACCGGGTCGGCAGGGCTTTGGAGCGCTGCGCCGGGCACAGCCCCGTGTATCTGCGGGCCTGCCGTGGGGAGACGGCACAGGGCAGGGCGGTGCTGGCGGGCTCGCGCCCCGGCCGGCAACTGGCCCGGCACGCTGCCGTACTGCAGATCGGCATGGTGTGGAGCGATCCCACCGGCATGCTCGTGCTCGGCCTGGAACACAGCTGCGACATCGAGTTCTGGCGACCGGAGGACGGACGCCTCGTGGCGCCGCGCCCCAACCGCGTCACGGAGGACGTGTCGCTGCACGAGGCCCGCGTCACCGTGCCGGTCAGCCGGCTGACCGGCTTCGCCGCCCTGCACACCCGCCGCACCCGCTCGGTGCGCACCGTCCAGGCGTGTGCGGACGCCCTGCCCGAGGACGTCCGCTTCCCCATCGACGTCGTCTACACCTGGGTCGACGGCAACGACCCCGCCTGGCAGCAGCGGCGCAGCGTCTACGGGGGCGGCTACCACACCGAGTCGGCGAACGCGGCCCGCTACATCAGCCGCGACGAACTGCGCTACTCCCTGCGGGCTCTGGAACAGAACGCCCCCTGGGTACGCCACGTCTACGTGGTGACGGACCGGCAGCGTCCGGCCTGGCTCAACGACAGCCACCCGCGCCTGACCGTCGTCGACCACTCCGAGATCTTCGCCGACCCGGCGGCGCTGCCCACCTTCAACTCGCACGCCATCGAGAGCCGCCTGCACCACATCAAGGGCCTGGCGGAGCACTTCCTCTACCTCAACGACGACATGTTCCTCGGCCGCCCCGTCACACCCCAGGACTTCTTCCTGTCCAACGGCATGACCCGCACCTTCTTCTCGCCGTCCCAGGTGCCCCGCTGGGACTCCAGCCCCGTGGACCGGCCGGTCGACGCGGCCGGGAAGAACAACCGGCGGCTGCTCCTGGAGAACTTCGGCACGGTCATCGTCCAGAAGCTGCGGCACGCGCCCTACGCCCTGCGCCGCAGCGTGCTGCAGGAGATCGAACGCGAGTACCGGGAAGCGCACTGGCAGACCTCGCACAGCCGGTTCCGCAGCCCCACCGACATCTCCATCCCGTCGTCGCTCTACCACTACTACGCCTACTTCACCGGCCGGGCCGTGCCGGCCGACATCAAGTTCGCGTACCTCGACCTCGCCAAGCCCGAGATCCAGCGCCGGCTCGGCATCCTGCTGGCCCGTCGCGACCGGCAGGCGTTCTGCATCAACGACACCCTCTCCGACGGCAACGACACCGACCGCCAGACGGCGATGCTCGGCGCGTTCCTCGAGTCCTACTACCCGGTGCCCAGTCCCTTCGAGCGGAAGGAGCGCGAGGTCCGGTGAAGATCTCCTTCCTCATCAACAACATCTACGGCATCGGCGGCACCAACAGAACCGTCATCAACCTCGCCGAGGCCCTCTCCGTCCACCACGACGTGGAGATCGTCTCCGTCTTCCGGCGCGCGAACACCACCAAGTTCGAGATATCCCCGCGCATCACGGTCCGGGCGCTGGTCGACCTGCGTCCGGGGTCGGCCGACCGCGGCGCCGCGGGCAGCAAGGAACCGAGCGAGGTGGTCCCGCGCCAGGAGGAGTTCTACGCCCAGTACAGCCGGTTCACCGACGAGCGGATCATCCGGGAACTGAGGAGGACCGACGCCGACGTGGTCGTGGGCACCCGGCCCAGCCTCAACCTCTTCGTCGCGGCCCACACCAGGGAAGGCACCCTGCGCGTCGCCCAGGAGCACATGACCCACCTGGCCATCCCGCCGGCCGTGCGCGCCGAGATGGCCCGGGTCTACCCGCGGCTGGACGCGATCACGACGGTCACCGAGGCCGACGCGCGCTCCTTCATGGAGAACACCCCGATCCCCGGCATCTCGGTGGTCGGCATCCCGAACAGCGTGCCGCAGCCGACCGTGGAGCCCTCCGACTGCACACGCAAGATCGTGGTCAGCGCCGGCCGCATGCACCACATCAAGCGGTACGACCTGTTGATCCGCGCCTTCGCCGGCCTGGCCGAGGAGTTCCCCGACTGGCAGCTGCGCATCTACGGCGACGGCGGCGAGGCGGGCAAGTTGCGGGCGCTGGTCACCGAACTCGGTCTGAGCGGCCGGGCGCTGCTCATGGGCGGGTTCTCGCCGATCGAGTCCGAGTGGGCCAAGGGATCCATCGCGGCCGTCACCTCCAGCGCCGAGTCCTTCGGCATGACCCTGGTCGAGGCGATGCGCTGCGGGCTGCCCGTGGTCTCCACCGACTGTCCCGTGGGCCCCCGGGAAATCCTCCGTGACGGTGAGGACGGCTTCCTGGTGCCCAACGGAGAGGTGGAGGGGATCGCCTGGGGGCTGCGCCGCCTCATGGCCGACGAGCCGCTGCGCCGTGCCATGGGCGAGGCCGCGCTGCGCAACGCGGCCCGCTACGACCCGGCTGCCGTGGCGGCCCGCTACGTGGAGCTGTTCGAGGACGCCGCCCGCCGCCGGGCCGCCGCCGTCCGCGGCTACCGCGCACCCGCCGGTCCGCGCAAGGCGGCGGCCGACCGGGCCACCGTGCCGCCGGCCGCCCTCGGCGCGGCGACGGTGGACGTCACCGCCGACGGCGCGGGCTGGCTGCACTTCAGCGCCGACGGCCCGGGGGAGGGCCGCCACCGCTGGCAGTACGTGCTGCGCCACAAGCCTTCGGACGGCGACCGGCGCCCCGACCTGCCACTGCGTACCTCCCGCGCCCAGCTGGACAACGGCGGCACCCGCTACACCGCCGCCCTCAGCCCCGCGTCCCTGGACGAACTCGGTGACGGACGCTGGCAGGTGACGATGCGCTCGCCCAAGTCGGCGCACGTCCACATGAAAGCCGGCCTCCGCGACACCCGGGCGCTCATCGACGCGCGCGCACGCCTCGTCGGCCGTCCGCCGACCGGACCGACCACCTGGAACCTGCCCTACGCCCAGCCCAACGGCCGGCTGATGCTGCGCACGGTGCTGCGCGAAGAGCACGCCGAGTGCACCGGAGTCGAGATCGGCGACGGGGCCATCACCCTGCGGGGCGTGCTGTGCGGGGGCCGGCGGATCGAGCCGGGAGCACTGTTCGTCATCAGCCGCCGCGGCCGGCACGGCAAGAACTTCACGGTGCCCGTGCAGGTGCTCGGCCGCCAGGCGTTCCGCGCCGAGGTGCCGGTGCGCCGGGTCGTCGACCACCGGCTGGAGCGCTGGGAGGACTGGGACTGGTGGCTGCAGCCGGACCCGCGGGACCGGCACAAGATGCGCGTGTGCCACCTGCTGGAGGACTTCCCCGACGTCAAGGGCGCCTATGCCTACCCGTCCCTGCCGCTCGTCGGGGACGAGGCGTCGGAGCACGCCGTCGTCCACCCGGTCCGTCCGGTGTGGGTGCGGCCCTACTGCTCGGCCTCGGGAGCCATGGCCATGAACGTGGTCGACCGCTAGGAATGGGAAATCAGTGAACCGAACCATCTTCGTCCTCGGGGACTCCGTACCCGCCCCGCGGACGGACGAAGAAGCCCCGATGGCGGGCTGGGGGCAGAAGATCGAGGACCTTCTGGTGGGGCCGGTCGCCGTGGCCAACTACGCCCGGAGTGCCATGACGACGCGGAAGTACTTCACCGAACGCTTCCCCGCGATGCTCAACCGGATGCGGCGCGGCGACATCGTGCTCATCGGCTTCGGCGGCGTCGACCACATGATCCACAACGGTATGCGCTATGTGCCGCTGCCCGAGTACCAGGAGTTCCTTCGGCTGTTCGTGCAGTACGTCCACGCGGAGGGAGGCGTGCCGGTCCTGGTGACCCCTTGCGCGCGCTACGCCTTCGCGCCCACCGGTGAGGTGCTGAACACGCGGGGAGAGTACCCGCGGGCCATGCTGGAGGTCGCCGCCGAGCTGGGTGCTCCGGTGATCGACCTGACCGGCCGCACCATGGAACTGTGGGCCCAGATCGGACCGACCCGCCTGCGTCAGTACTTCTCCTGGGTCGACGCGGGGGAGCACCCGCTCCACCCGGACGGACAGATCGACTCCTCCCACCTGAACCACGCCGGCGCCTTCCAGGTGGCCCGCGTCGTCGTGTCCGAACTGTGCAACCTCGGCATCCTCGACAAGGCGGACGTGGACGTCACCACGCTCATGACGCCGCCGACCCTGCCGCCCGTCTCCACCGAGTTCACCATCCAGTCACCCGAGTCGGCGCTCCACTACGCGCAGCCGGTCGGCGGCCCCCCCGCCGTGTCCAAGCCGGCGGCGGACGCGCTGGCCGGCCCCATGGTGAAGTTCTCCGGAACCGCGGCGCCCGGCACCGACTACGTCCTCTTCTTCGAGCAGGGCCAGTACATCGGTGGCACCCAGGTCGGCGGCGCCGGCCAGTGGATCTGGCGCCGCTCCGTCAACTGGACGGCGGGGGAGCACGTGGTCCAGTGCGTCGGACTGCGCGGCGACGGCTGCTCGCCGGTGCTGGAGCGCCGGTTCACCGTGCGCACGGAGGTGCTGCCGCCCGTGATCTCGGTGCCCTCGGAGGGAGCGTTCTGCGGGCCCCGGCCCCGTTTCTCCGGAAAGGTCCAGCCCGGCGCCACGAAGGTCGTGCTGATGGAACGCGGCCTGCTCATCGGGGCGACCGGTGTCGACGAGAAGGGCGAGTGGGGGTTCAGGCACGGTCACCCCTGGCGTCCCGGCACCCATACGGTGGAGGCGATCGCCCTCTTCGGAGCGGCGGAGTCGGCGCCGGCCAGCACGACGTTCAAGGTCGTCGGCGTTCCGGAGAACAGCCCCATCCGCTCCTTCGGCGTCTCGCGCCACGCGTGCGGTGACGTGTGCGAGCACCGTCCCTTCACCGGCGACTGGTAGGCGCCGGGCACCGCACCGAACGCCCGATGGGCCGTACCGGACTCCTCCGGTACGGCCCATCGGCGCGAGGTGGGGGCGATGTTACGCCGGGACCGAGGCCACCCCCGGCTCCAGGAACCGCTTCCCGTTCACCCGCTCGGAGACGCCCTCGCGGTCCAGGTACGGCGTGATGCCGCCCAGGTGGAAGGGCCAGCCGGCGCCCGTGATCAGGCAGAGGTCGATGTCCTGGGCCTCGGCGACGACGCCCTCGTCGAGCATCAGGCCGATCTCCTGGGCGACCGCGTCGAGCACCCGCGCCCGTACCTGCTCCTCCGTCAGGACGGTGTCGCCCTGCTGGAGGAGGGCGGCGACCTCCGGGTCCAGCTCGGGCTTGCCGCTGTCGTAGACGTAGAAGCCGCGCTTGCCGGCCTTGACGACGGCCGCGAGGTTCGGGGAGACCGTGAAGCGGTCCGGGAAGGCCCGGTTCAGGGTCTCGGAGACGTGCAGGCCGATCGCCGGGCCGACCAGCTCGAGGAGGACCAGCGGGGACATCGGCAGGCCGAGCGGCTCCACCGCCTTCTCCGCGACCTCGACCGGCGTGCCCTCGTCGATGACGTTCTGGATCTCGCCCATGAAGCGGGTGAGGATGCGGTTCACGACGAACGCGGGGGCGTCCTTGACCAGTACCGCGGTCTTCTTCAGCTTCTTGGCGACGCCGAACGCCGTGGCCAGCGCGGCGTCGTCGGTCCGCTCGCCGCGGACGATCTCCAGGAGCGGCAGGATCGCGACCGGGTTGAAGAAGTGGAAGCCGACGACCCGCTCGGGGTGCTTCAGCTTCGATGCCATCTCCGTCACGGAGAGGGAGGAGGTGTTCGTCGCCAGGATCGCGTGGGCCGGGGCGACCGCCTCGACCTCCGCGAACACCTTCTGCTTGACGCCCATCTCCTCGAACACGGCCTCGATGACGAAGTCCGCGTCCGCGAAGCCCTCGGCCTTGTCCAGGACACCGCTCACCAGGGCCTTGAGGCGGTTGGCCTTGTCCTGGTTGATGCGGCCCTTGCCGAGCAGCTTGTCGATCTCGGCGTGGACGTAGCCCACACCCTTGTCGACGCGCTCCTGGTCGATGTCGGTCAGGACGACCGGCACCTCCAGACGGCGCAGGAAGAGCAGGGCCAGCTGCGAGGCCATCAGGCCGGCGCCGACGACGCCCACCTTGGTGACCGGGCGGGCCAGGTTCTTGTCCGGGGCGCCGGCCGGGCGCTTGCCGCGCTTCTGCACCAGGTTGAAGGCGTAGATGCCGGAGCGGAGTTCGCCGCCCATGATGAGGTCGGCGAGCGCGGTGTCCTCGGCGTCGTAGCCCTGCTGGAGGTCGCCGTTCTTGGCGGCGGCGATGATGTCGAGGGCGCGGTAGGCGGCCGGGGCCGCGCCGTGCACCTTGGAGTCGGCGATGAAGCGGCCCTTGGCGACGGCCTGGTCCCAGGCCTCGCCGCGGTCGATCACCGGACGCTCGACGACGATCTCGCCCTTGAGGACGGCCGCCGTCCAGATCAGCGACTGCTCCAGGAAGTCCGCGCCCTCGAAGATCGCGTCCGCGATGCCGAGTTCGTGGACCTGCGCGCCCTTGAGCTGCTTGTTCTGGTTGAGGCTGTTCTCGATGATGACCGAGACGGCCTTCTCGGCGCCGATCAGGTTCGGCAGCAGGGTGCAGCCGCCCCAGCCGGGGACCAGACCGAGGAAGACCTCGGGGAGGGAGAAGGCGGGGAGGGCCGCGGACACCGTGCGGTAGGAGCAGTGCAGGCCGATCTCGACGCCGCCGCCCATCGCGGCGCCGTTGTAGTACGCGAACGTCGGCACGGCCAGCTTCGACAGCCGCTTGAAGACGTCGTGGCCGCCCTTGCCGATGGCCAGCGCGTCCTCGTGCCGCTTCAGCAGCTCGACGCCCTTGAGGTCGGCGCCGACCGCGAAGATGAACGGCTTGCCGGTGACGCCGACGCCGACGATCTCGCCGTCCGCGGCCTCCTTCTCGACCTGGTCGATGGCGGCGTCGATGTTCGCCAGCGACTGCGGGCCGAGGGTGGTCGGCTTGGTGTGGTCGTGACCGTTGTCCAGGGTGATCAGCGCGAACCGGCCCGCGCCCAGGGGCAGGTCGAAGTGGCGTACGTGCGCGCTGGTGACGACCTCGCCGGGGAACAGCTCGGCCGCACCCTTCAGAAGCTCTGCGGTGGTGCTCACTTGTCCCCCTCGAAGTGCGGGTTCTCCCAGATGACCGTCGCGCCCATGCCGAAGCCGACGCACATGGTGGTCAGGCCGTAGCGGACGTTCGGCTGTTCCTCGAACTGGCGGGCCAGCTGCGTCATCAGGCGGACGCCGGAGGAGGCCAGCGGGTGGCCGAAGGCGATGGCGCCGCCGTACTGGTTGACGCGCGCGTCGTCGTCGGCGATGCCGTAGTGGTCCAGGAAGGCGAGGACCTGGACGGCGAAGGCCTCGTTGATCTCGAACAGGCCGATGTCGGAGATGGACAGGCCCGCCTGGGCCAGGGCCTTCTCCGTGGCCGGGATCGGGCCGTAGCCCATGACCTCGGGCTCCACACCCGCGAAGGAGTAGGAGACCAGGCGCATCTTGACGGGCAGGCCGTTCTCGCGGGCGAAGTCCTCGCTCGCGATGATCGAGGCGGTGGCGCCGTCGTTCAGACCGGCCGCGTTGCCGGCGGTGACCCGGCCGTGCACGCGGAACGGGGTCTTGAGGTTCGCCAGGTTCTCCAGCGTGGTGCCCGGGCGCATCGGCTCGTCGGCGGTGACCAGGCCCCAGCCCGTCTCGCCGGCCTCTTCGTTGGTGCGGCGCACCGAGACCGGCACCAGGTCGGCCTGGATCTTGCCGTTGGCGTACGCCTTGGCGGCCTTCTCCTGGGAGCGGACCGCGTACTCGTCGGCGCGCCGCTTGGTGATGTGCGGGTAGCGGTCGTGCAGGTTCTCCGCGGTCATGCCCATGAACAGGGCGGACTCGTCGACCAGCTTCTCGCTCACGAAGCGCGGGTTGGGGTCCACGCCCTCGCCCATCGGGTGGCGGCCCATGTGCTCGACACCGCCCGCGACGGCGACGTCGTACGCGCCGAAGGCGACGGAGCCGGCCACCGTGGTGACGGCGGTCAGGGCGCCGGCGCACATGCGGTCGATGGAATAGCCCGGGACCGAGGTGGGCAGGCCCGCGAGGATGCCGGCCGTGCGGCCGATGGTCAGGCCCTGGTCGCCGATCTGCGTGGTCGCGGCGATGGCGACCTCGTCGATCTTCTTCGGGTCGAGACCGGGGTTGCGGCGCAGCAGCTCCCGGATCGCCTTCACGACGAGGTCGTCGGCGCGGGTCTCGTGGTAGATGCCCTTCGGGCCCGCCTTGCCGAACGGGGTACGGACGCCGTCGACGAAGACGACGTCCCTGACGGTACGAGGCACGATGGCTCTCCTCCAGGGTACGGGACGCTGAGCGCTTGCTTACGGGTCATGCTACTTGTGGGTAACGTGACTGCCCAGCCCCGCCGCCCGGAGCGGTGAACATCACACGTCCGGCGGCGTCCGGCGGGGGCGCGTCACGGTGGGGCCGTGGACCCCCGGGGGGTCAGCACGGGGGTCGGCACGGGGTGCGACCCCGGCCCTTCACCGGTGATCACACCGAACAGCGTTCGCGCCACCTCCGCCCCGAACCCGTGCACATCATGGCTCATCGCCGACAGCGTCGGATGCGTCAGCCGGCACAGCTGCGAGTCGTCCCACGCCAACAGCGACACGTCGTCCGGCACCCGCAGCCCCATCTCGGCCGCCACCGAAAGACCCGCCACCGCCATGATGTCGTTGTCGTACACGATCGCCGTCGGCCGGTCGCCCGGCGCGGCGGCCAGCAGCGAGCGGGTCGCCCGCGCGCCCGCGTCCCCGGAGAAGTCCGTGGCCACCTGCCACGCCCGCGCCGGCGGCTCCAGCGCCCGCACCGCCTCGTCGAACGCGGTCGTGCGGATCGACGTGTGCCCGAGCGCCGCCGCGCCGCCCACCCGGGCGATCCGCCGGTGCCCGAGCGCCGCCAGGTACCGCACCGCCTCGGTCACGGCCGTGGCGTCGTCCGTCCACACGGAGGTCAGCCCGCCCGTCAGCGACGGGTGCCCGACGGCCACCACCGGCAGCCCGAGCCGCTCGGCCACCGCCGGGCGGGGGTCGCCGGCCCGGAAGTCCACCAGGATCGACCCGCCGATCTGCCGGCCCCTCCACCACGACTCCATCAGCCCGACCTCCTCGTCCGGGCTGCGCACCAGCCGCAGCAGCAGCGAGCAGGACCGTTCGACCAGGACGCTCTCCACTCCGGAGATGAACTCCATGTAGAACGGCTCCAGGCCGAGCAGCCGGGCGGGCCGGCACACCGCGAGGCCCACCACGTCCACCCGCGACCCGGCCAGCGTGCGCGCCGTCGGGCTCGGTGCCCAGCCCAGTTCCCGCGCCGCCCGGAAGATCCGGTCCCGGGTCGCCTCCGACAGGCCGGGTTTCCGGTTGAAGGCGAGGGACACGGCCCCCTTGGACACGCCGGCGCGCGCGGCGACGTCCTTGATGGTGACGCGGGGGGTCGGCGTTGCCGTCATCGAGTGGGCTCCACGCAGTACAGGGCGCAACGGGCGGTGTCCGGGTCCGGAGTCTTCCAGCCCCGCACCCCGATGGTCACCTCTTCTCCGGGCAGCAGGGTCACCAGCCCCCGGTCGGCCACCGCCTCCGGGTCCAGCCGGTCGGCCTGGAGCAGCAGGTCCCGCACGAGGGTGCGGGCCGTGACCGTGATCCCGCCCGGCGCGAGCGCGACCTCGAACTCGGGCCGCGGGTACGGTATCTCCCGGTCCGGCACCGGGAAGTGCACCGCCCTGATCCCTCCCCCGCTCTCGGCTTCGCTCGAGCGGGGGGACCCCCATGCGTCGGCGACCAGGAACTCCTTCGGACCGGCCGGAACCAGACCGTCCGGGACCTCGGTCACCGCCACCGTCCGCCCCTCGGCGGCCAGCGCCGGGCCCGCCTCCCCGAGCACCGTGCCGTCCACGGACATCCTGCGCAGCCGCAGCGTGCCGTGCCAGGCCTCGGCGGACTGGTTGACCGCCGCCACCGCCAGACCCCCACCGTCGGCGCGCACGGTCAGCAGCCGGTCCGCGTACAGCCGCCGCAGCTCGTGGTAGAGCGGCTTCTCCCGCCCGTCGCCGTCGATCGCGGCCCACGAGGTCACCGGCCAGCAGTCGTTCAGCTGCCACACCACCGTGCCCGCGCACACCGGCCAGTGCGAGCGCCAGTGCTCGATCCCGGCGGCGATCGCGCGGGCCTGGTTGACCTGCGTCAGATAGTGCCAGCGGTCGAAGTCGCCCTCCGGCACGGCGAAGTGCCGGGCCAGCCCGCGCTCCAGCTTGCCGTTGCCGTCGTCCGCCTTCTGGTGGTGCAGCATGCCGGGGGAGTCCGGGGCGAGCTCCTCCCCGGGCAGCGCCCGGCGCAGCGTGGCGTACGCGGGCGGCGCCTGCCAGCCGAACTCGGCCACGAAACGCGGCACATGGAGGCGGTAGTCGGCGTAGTCGGCACGGTTCCACACCTCCCAGGAGTGGTGGGTGCCGTGCGCCGGGTCGTTGGGGTGGTGCCGCCAGGACCCGGACCAGGGGCTGCCCGCCGTGTACGGCCGCGTCGGGTCCGACTCCGCCACGATCCGCGGCAGTACGCCCAGGTAGTACCCCTCGCCCCAGGAGTCCCCGGCCAGCCCCGGCTCCCAGTCCCAGTCCCGGAACCCCCACAGGTTCTCGTTGTTGCCGTTCCACAGCACCAGCGAGGGATGCGGCATCAGCCGTACGACGTTCTCCCGGGCCTCCGCCTCCACCTCCCCGCGCAGCGGCTGCTCCTCGGGGTAGGCGGCGCACGCGAACGGGAAGTCCTGCCAGACCAGCAGCCCCAACTCGTCGCAGGCGTCGTAGAAGTCCTCGCTCTCGTAGATCCCGCCGCCCCAGACGCGGACCAGGTCCACGCCCGCGCCGGCCGCCTGCTCCAGCCGCCGCCGGTAGCGCTCACGGGTGATCCGGGACGGGAAGACGTCGTCCGGGATCCAGTTGACGCCCCGCGCGAACAGCCGCTCCTCGTTGACGACCAGGGTGAACCCGGTGCCGCGGGCGTCGGCCGAGGTGTCCAGCCCCACCGTCCGGAACCCGATCCGGCGCCGCCACGAGTCCAGCGCGTCCTCGCCGTCGAACAGCGTCAACTCGACGTCGTACAGCGGCTGTTCGCCGTACCCCCGGGGCCACCACAGCCGTACGTCCGGCACCCGCAGCCGTACGGTCCCCTCCGTGCCGTCGAGCTCCGCGCGGGCGCGCACGCCGCCGACGCCCGCCTCCACGGCGAGCGGTGCCCCGCCCCGGGAACGCTCCACGTCGACGGCCAGCTCGACCTGTCCCACGCCGTCCTCGACGGTCACCAGCGGGCGCACCCGGGAGATCCGGGCCGTCGACCAGTGCTCCAGCCGCACCGGCCGCCAGATCCCGGCCGTCACCAGCGTCGGCCCCCAGTCCCAGCCGAACGAGCAGGCCATCTTGCGCACGTACTGGTACGGCTCGGCGTACGCCCCCGGCCGGTCGCCCAGCGTGCCGCGCACCGCCTCGGCCTCGGCGTAGGCGGACGCGAACCGCACGGTGAGCCGCCCGCTCAGCCCCGTCACGTCGAAACGGTACGAGCGGTGCATGTTCCGCGTCCGGCCCAGCGTCCGGCCGTCGAGCAGGACCTCGGCGACGGTGTCGAGACCGTCGAAGACCAGATCCGTCCGCTCGTGCGCGCCCGCTCCGGCGGTCAGTTCCGTCTCGTACGTCCAGTCCCGCCGGCCCACCCACGCCACCTCGGTCTCGCTTCGGCCGAGGAACGGATCGGGGATCAGCCCGGCCGCCAGCAGATCGGTGTGCACGCACCCCGGCACCGAGGCGGGGAGCGCGTCCCCCGTGCCGTCCGGGTGTCGCAGGGTCCATCCCTCGGTGAGCGGTGTGACCTGACGCATGCACACTCCCTAAACCGGTCGAGCCCTGTCGGGGCAGCATTTTGACATCGTTGTCTTAATAGAGACTTTACCGGTTCAGCAAGTGGCTGCCAGAGTGCCGAACCAGCCAACCCACTCGTGCTCGTCCGCCCCGTGAACGGAGCTGGTGCACATGAACCGCCGCAAGGTACTCCCCGGATCGATCGCCGTCCTCGCCCTGCTGGCCTCCGCCTGCACGGGCTCGGGAGGCTCCTCGAAGGGTGCGGACGCCGAGGCCCCCGACGACCCGTCGGCGGTCGAGGGCTCGATCACGGTCCTCACCCACCGGACCGACCTGGTGCAGGACGGCACGATGAAGAAGTACGCCGCCGAGTTCAACAGGACCTACCCCGGGGTGAAGGTCGAGTTCGACGGCCTCACCGACTACGAGGGTGAGGTCAAGATCCGCATGAACACGGAGAACTACGGCGACGTCCTCATGATCCCGGCGGTCATCGAGAAGAAGGACTACCCGAAGTTCTTCGCCTCCCTCGGCACCCAGGCCGAACGCGCCGCCAAGTACCGCTTCACCGACTACTCCACCGTCGACGGAAAGGTCTACGGCCAGAGCCCCCTCGGTGTCGTCCCCGGCTTCCTCTACAACAAGAAGGTGTGGAGCGAGGCCGGCGTCACCGACTGGCCCACCACCCCGGCCGAGTTCCTCGACGACCTGAAGGCGATCAGGTCGAAGACCGACGCGGTGCCGTACTACACCAACTTCAAGGACATGTGGCCGCTGACCCAGTGGACCAACGTCAACGGCTCCGTCAGCTGCGACACCGGGGCCACCACGAAGCTCGCCGAGGGCGACCCCTGGGCCGAGGGCGCCGACCTGCGCGTCGGCGACACCCTGCTCCACGACATCGTCAGCGGCGGACTCGTGGAGAAGGACCCGACCACCACCAACTGGGAGGCGTCCAAACCCAAGCTGGCCAAGGGCGAGATCGCCACCATGTGGCTCGGCTCCTGGGCCGTCGTCCAGATGCGGGACGCCGCGGAGCAGGCCGGCACCGACCCCGCCGACATCGGTCTCATGCCCTTCCCCGCCCAGCGGGACGGCGCCTTCTGCGCGGTGACCTCCCCGGACTACCAGCAGGCCGTCAACGTCAACTCCGACCACAAGGAAGCCGCCCGCGCCTGGATCGACTGGTTCACCGACAAGTCCGGCTACGCGGCGGCCAACCTCGCCCTGTCCCCGCTGAAGGACGCCCCGCTGCCCGACATCCTCAAGCCGTACGAGGAGCAGGGCGTCAAGCTCATCGACCTCGACGACACCAAGGGCGGTGAGGTGAAGACCATCGACAACCAGTCCGAGGTCGGCATCTACAAGCCCGATTACCGCCAGGAACTCGTCGACCTCGCCCGCGGCGCACGCGAGGGCGGCCTGGACGACCTCCTCGGCGACCTCGGCGAGCGGTGGGCCGAGGCGCGGAACTCGCTGGGGTCCTGATGACGGACACCACCCGCAAGGCGGCGCGGTCGGCAGCCCCGGCCGCGCCCGCCGGGCCGAAACGGGCGGCGCCCGCCCCGCGCCGCACCCGGCTGACCCGCCGCCTCACCCCGTGGCTGTTCCTGACCGCCCCGCTGGCCCTGCTCCTGACCTTCACCTACGCGCCGATCGCCAACATGCTCGCGTACAGCCTCACCGACTGGGACGGCGTCAGCCCGGAGCTGAACTGGACAGGCACCGAGAACTACGCCGAACTCCTCACCCGATCCGAGCTGTTCGAGGTCTTCTTCGTCAGCGGCTACTACCTCGTCGCGTCCGTGGCGCAGATCGTCCTCGCCCTCTACTTCGCCACGGTCCTCAGCTTCAACGTCCGCTTCCGGAACTTCTTCAAGGGCGTGCTGTTCTTCCCGTACCTGATCAACGGGGTGGCGATCGGCTTCGTCTTCCTCTACTTCTTCCAGGACGGCGGCACCCTCGACTCCGTACTGCGCCTGCTCGGCGTCGAGACCGACCACGCCTGGCTGGGCACGCCGTTCTCCGCGAACACCTCGCTCGCCGGCGTCTCCGTCTGGCGCTACCTGGGCCTGAACTTCGTCCTCTTCCTCGGCGCGATCCAGTCCATCCCGGGCGAGCTGTACGAGGCGGCCGAGATCGACGGCGCCACCCGCTGGCACCAGTTCCGGCACATCATCGCGCCCGGCATCAGGCCCATCCTGGGCCTCAGCGTCATCCTCTCCGTCTCCGGCTCGCTCTCGGTCTTCGAGATCCCGTACATCATGACCGGCGGCGCCACCGGCACCGAGACCTTCGTGATCCAGACCGTGAAGCTGGCCTTCCAGTTCAACAAGACGGGCCTCGCCTCGGCCGCCGCCGTCGTCCTGCTGCTGATCGTCCTGGCGGTCACCTGGGTGCAGCGGCGCATCGTCCCCGACGAGAAGGTGGATTTGGTATGACCCGCCGCACCGTGGTCCGCACGCTGGTGTACCTGTCGCTGGTCCTCGCGACGCTCGTCGTCCTGCTGCCGCTCACCGTGGTCTTCCTGACCTCGCTGAAGTCCTCGGAGGAGATGGCGGACGGCAGCGGGGCGCTCGCCCTGCCCGACGACCCGCTGAACTTCGACAACTACGTGACCGCGTTCCGGGACGGCCAGATGCTGTCCGCGTTCGGCAACACGGCGGTCGTCCTGGTCGTCGCCGTCGGCGGCACGATCCTCATCGGCTCGATGACGGCGTACGCGATCGACCGCTTCCACTTCCGTTTCAGGAAGCTGGTCGTCGCCCTGTTCCTGCTCGCCGCACTGGTCCCCGGGGTGACCACCCAGGTGGCGACCTTCCAGATCGTCAACAGCCTCGGCATGTTCGACAGCCTGTGGGCGCCGATCGCGCTCTACATGGGCACGGACATCGTGTCGATCTACATCTTCCTGCAGTTCATCCGCTCCATCCCCGTCTCCCTGGACGAGGCGGCCCGCCTGGACGGGGCGGGCGCCTTCACGGTCTACCGCAAGGTGATCCTCCCGCTGCTCAAACCGGCGATCGCGACGGTGGTGATCGTGAAGGGGATCAACGTCTACAACGACTTCTACATCCCCTTCCTCTACATGCCCTCCGAGGACCTCGGCGTGATCTCGACGTCCCTGTTCCGCTTCAAGGGCCCCTTCGGCGCGCACTGGGAGACCATCTCGGCGGGCGCGGTCCTGGTCATCCTCCCCACCCTGCTCGTCTTCCTCTTCCTCCAGCGCTTCATCTACAACGGGTTCATGAGGGGGGCGACGAAGTAGGGAGCCCGTTCGGCGGGAGGGGCTGCTCGTCGGCGGGGGCCGTGGGCAGGCGCAGGGCCAGCAGGGCCACGTCGTCGTCGTTGTCCACGGTGAGCTGGTCGGCGAGCAGCGCGTCGCAGAAGGCGTCCAGGGGGCGGAGGACGGCAGCCGAGGCGTGCAGCCGCAGCCGCTCCAGACCGACGGTGAGGTCCTCCTCGCGGCGCTCCACCAGCCCGTCGGTGTACAGCAGCAGGGTCGAGCCCGGCATCAGTGGCTCCACGGCGCTGGCGTGCTCGGGCCGGGGGTCCAGCCCGAGCATCGGGGAGTGGGCCGCGGTCAGGAAGCGCGCGGTGCCGTCCGCCTCGATCAGCAGGGGCGGCGGGTGCCCGGCGACGGAGTAGTGGAGCTGCAGGCCGCCGGAGTCCCGGCGTTCGACGCGGGCCAGGATGCAGGTGGCGGTGAACTCCAGGTAGAGGGTCTGCACGGCGACGTCCAGCCGGCGCAGGATCGTGCCGGTCGGTTCCTGGCGGTCCAGGGTGAGTCCGCGGAGCATGTTGCGCAGCTGGCTCATGGTGACGGCGGCGGGCAGGTCGTGGCCGGAGACGTCGCCGATGGTGAGGACGGTGGCGCCGTCGCGCAGCACGAACGAGTCGTACCAGTCGCCGCCGACCTCGGCGGCCGCGGTGCTGGGGCGGTAGCGGACGGCGATGCCGAGGCCGGGCACGTCCGGCGGATCGGTGAGCAGGCTGCGCTGGAGGGCCAGCGCCACCTGCCGGGTGCGCTGGTACTCCAGGGCGTTGCTGAGGGGGGTGTGGGCGCGTTCCAGGAGGGTCTGCAGCAGGCCGATCTCGGTCTGGCCGAGGGGAGGGCGGTCGCCGCTGGTGGAGACGGTGACCAGGGCGGCGGTGGTGCCGTCGACGACGACGGGGAACACCACGACGCTGTTGACCCCCTCGGCCAGCCAGGGGTCGCCGTCGGGCGGGGCGAGCTCCGGCGGGGGTTCGCCGGGCGGGAAGACGGCGTGCAGCGGGCTGCGCCGGTCGGCGGTACGGGCGAGCGGGCTGCCGGGCCGCAGGTGCTCCTCGCGGTGCGGGGGCAGGTCGGGCAGGCCCTCGCAGGTGGTCGCGGTGATGCGCTGCGCGGTCAGCGGGGTGCCGGGCAGCCGGTGCAGGGCGTGCGGGAGGAGGTGGACGGTGCAGCTGTCGGCGATGTCCGGCACGATCACATCGGCGAGGGCGGTGAACATCTCGTCCAGCCGTACGATGCCGGCCGTGGCGGTGACGGCCCGCGCCAGCAGTGCCTCACGGCGGGTCTCCTGCCACTCCTGCTCGACGTCCGCGCAGGTGCCCATCCACTCGATCACCGTGTCCCCGTCGCGCACCGGTGCGGCGTCGACGGCGAAGTGACGGTAGCCGCCGGCGGCCAGCCGCAGCCGGTAGGTGTGGGTCCAGCGGGGCGCCTGCTCGTCCAGTGCCCGCTGCCACGACGCGACGGCGGCGGCGCGGTCGTCGGGGTGGAGGGCGTCGATCCATCCGTCACCGCGGAACTCCTCCCAGCTCTGCCCGGTCACCCGCTGCCAGCCGGGACTCGGCTCGGTCACCCCGCCCTTGGGGCCGGTCACCCACACGATCTGGGATCCGGCGTTCACCAGACTGCGGTAGCGCTGCAGCACGCGGCGGCGCTCCTCGGACAGGACGCGGATCCGTTCCTCGCTGGTCACCTGCTCGGTGACCTCCATGATCACGCCGAGCACGCCGGGCCGGCCGTCGCTCATCGTGGCGTGGGAGATGCTGAACGTGAAGTAGCGGGTCCCGCCGTCCACCGGGCCGGGGTAGGCCAGGTCGATGGGCACGGCGGTGAGCACCTCGGCCGTGCCGGTGGCGAAGACCCGGTCGAAGATGTCGAAGTAGCCGGACTGCTCGAGGTCCGGAAAGGCGTCGCGGATGGTCCGGCCCAGCGGGCGGTCGCCGAAGATCTCGCGGTAGATCCGGTTGGTGTACGCGAGCCGGTGTTCCGGTCCCCGCGTGAAGACGACGCCGATCGGGGCGGGGTCGAACATCTCGAGCCTCATGGGGCCTCCACCTGCCCGTACCCGGGAGCGAACGTGGTGGGCAACGTGTGCCGCACGTAGCGGGCGACGTGTGCCCAGTACCCCGCTCCCGGGTTCCGACGCGCGTCCGGCGCGTACGCGGTGGGTCAGCGCGCGGTCTGCGTGTGGACGTACTCCACGAGACGGGTCAGGGCGTCCGGGTCGGTGGACGGCATGACGCCGTGGCCGAGGTTGAAGACGTGGCCCTCCAGGCCGGCGGCCGTGTCCAGGACCTCCCGCGCCTTCGTCTCGACGGCCTCCCGGCCGGCGAACAGCACGGTCGGGTCCAGGTTGCCCTGGAGTGCCTTGCCGGGGCCGACGCGGCGGGCGGCCTCGTCCAGCGGGACGCGCCAGTCGACGCCCACGACGTCCGCGCCGGCCTCGCCCATCAGGCCGAGGAGCTCACCGGTGCCGACGCCGAAGTGGATGCGCGGGACGCCGTGACCGGCGACCTTGCGGAACACCTTCGCCGAGGCGGGCAGCACCGAGCGCCGGTAGTCGGCCGGGGCGAGCGCGCCGGCCCAGGAGTCGAACAGCTGGACGGCGGAGGCGCCGGCCGCGATCTGCACCTCGAGGAACGCGGCCGTGATGTCGGCGAGGCGGTCGAGCAGGTCGGCCCACAGCTCCGGGTCGCCGTACATCATCGCCTTGGCGTTCTCGTACGTACGGGACGGGCCGCCCTCGACGAGGTAGCTCGCGAGGGTGAACGGGGCGCCCGCGAAGCCGATCAGCGGGGTGGACCCGAGCTCGCGGGTCAGCATGCCGATCGCCTCGGTGACGTAGGAGACGTCCTCGGGGGTGAGGTCACGCAGCCGGGCGAGGTCGGCGCGGGTGCGCACGGGCTGTTCGACGACCGGGCCGATGCCGGGCTTGATGTCGAGGTCGAGGCCGATGGCCTTGAGGGGGACGACGATGTCGCTGAAGTAGATCGCCGCGTCGACGTGGTGGCGGCGCACCGGCTGGAGCGTGATCTCGGTGACCAGCTCGGGACGCATGCAGGAGTCGAGCATCCCGATGCCCTCGCGGACCTTGCGGTACTCCGGCAGTGAGCGCCCGGCCTGCCGCATGAACCACACCGGCGTGTGCGGCACGGGTTCGCGGCGGCACGCCTTGAGGAAGGCCGATTCCCGGACCGTGTCGTTCCTGACGGGATCGGGGGTCGAGGTCGGCGTCTGGCCCGTCGGGCTCGCGTTGGCACTCACACGGCAAGTCTCGCACGACCCGCCGGCGCGCCCGGACCCCAGGGCCCGCGGGGCGGGATCCGGACACCGCCGGGCGGCGCGGGTGTCCCTCCCTGCGCCGGGGGCCCGTTCCGCTTAATCTTCCCCGCATGGCTGCGGCTCAGGGACGACTGTCGGACGGCGCTGGCGGAATGGACGAGCGGAAGGAGTCCGGAGGGGACCCCGGACAGGGGGGTGCGGGGGGTGCGGGAGGTGCGCCCCCGCCGCCCTTCCGGGCCGCTGTCGAGGCGCTGCGCTGCGCGCGGTTGCGGCCGCAGATCGAGGTGGAGCCCGCGCCCGCTCCGAAGCGGCTCGCCCCGTACGCGCACGCGCTGGAGGCCACGGTCGTCGACGGCGAGCAGGACCTGGCCGACGGCCGGCTGGTGCTGCTGCACGACCCGGCCGGACACGACGCCTGGCGGGGTGCCTTCCGCCTGGTGACGCTGGTGCGCGCGGAGCTGGAGCAGGAGATGGCGGCGGATCCGCTGCTGCCGGACGTGTGCTGGTCCTGGCTGACCGGCGCGCTGGCGGCGCGCGGACTGACGTACGGCGAGCCGAGCGGCACGGTGACGCGCGCGAGTTCCCACTACTTCGGCGGCCTGTCCGCGCGGCCCGCCGCCTCGCAGATCGAGATCCGGGCCTCCTGGACGCCCCGGGAGGGCCTGGGCGGGGTTCCGGACGCGGCCGCCCACCTGGTCGCGTGGTCCGATCTGCTGGCGCAGGTCGCGGGGCTGCCGCCGGCCGCTCCGGGGGACGCGTCCGTGGTGACGCTGCCGCAGCGGAGGGGACCGCAGTCCCGCTGAGCTCCCCGCCGGGTGCTCCCGGCAGTCGTCAGCGCCATCTCTTTGTCGACACGGCCACTTTCGGAAGCTTTGCGACGCGGATCGAAACCGTTCGGTCTTCGAATGATCGCTCGTGCGTCCGAATTGCTCGGATTGTTACTCATCCCTTCGTGATCATTCGTTAAAGGACACCAGGTTTATTGCCGAAGACGACTGTGACCTTGAAAGCACGGTTCGTCCCGGCTCCACCCCCCACGAGCCGCCCCCGTCCCGCACCCCAGGAGGCCTGGTGTCCGTTCTCCTCGAGCAGCCCGCAAGCCTGGTCGCCTACCGCCCGAACAAGCCGACCGCCATGGTGGTCGTGGCCGACCCGCGCGTCCGTTCCACCGTCACCCGCCATCTGTGGGCGCTCGGTGTGCGCGATGTCATCGAGGCCTCGTCCGTCGCGGAGGCTCGTCCCCGCATCGGCAACCCCCGCGACATCTGCGTCGCCGAAGTCCACCTGCCGGATGGTTCCGGCCTCACCCTCCTCTCGGAGACCCGCGCGGCGGGCTGGCCCAACGGCCTCGCCCTCTCCGCCGCCGACGACATCGGCGCCGTGCGCAACGCCCTCGCCGGCGGAGTGAAGGGATACGTCGTCACCGGCACCCGCACCAACCTCGGGCTCCCCACCCGTCCCGGTGCCGCCCCCATCGGCGCCGCCGCCCGCCTGCACCGCCGCCCCCCGGGTGCCCCGAGCCACCCGGGCGGCTACCGGGAGCTGTCCGGCCGCGAGGTCGAGGTGCTGCGGCTGGTGGCGGAGGGCCAGTCGAACAAGGCGATCGGCGTGTCGATGGGCCTGTCCGCACTGACCGTCAAGAGCCACCTCGCCCGCATCGCCCGCAAGCTCGGCACGGGTGACCGCGCCGGCATGGTGGCGGTGGCCCTGCGCACCGGCATCATCCACTGACCGCTTCCGGCCACTTCTGACCGCCTTCACCCGTCCGCCCCCTCCACCCCCCACGGGCTCGCGAACACCGCCTTGCACCCTCCCGACCGGAATACGACCCGCCGGCGCCCGTCACGGAACACAACCGTCGGCGGGCGCCTTCGTGGCACGGATACCCTTGACAGGTGACCGACGCCCACGACACCGCAGCAGACCGTTCACTGCGCACCACCGGAGGCGCCCCTCCGGACGACGGCGGATCTTCTGTTACGGAGGCGCCGATCCCCTTGCTCGAACCGCGCGAGGGCATCCCGCCCGTGATCGCGGACGAGGCCGCCCTCGCCGAGGCGGTCGCCGCCTTCGCCGCGGGCAGCGGTCCCGTCGCCGTGGACGCCGAGCGCGCCTCCGGCTACCGCTACGGCCAGCGCGCCTACCTCGTCCAGCTGCGCCGCGAGGGCGCCGGGACCGCGCTGATCGACCCCGTCGCCTGCCCCGACCTGTCCGGTCTGGGCGAGGCGCTCTCCGACGCCGAGTGGGTGCTGCACGCCGCCACCCAGGACCTGCCCTGCCTCCGCGAGATAGGCATGGTGCCCACCGCCCTCTTCGACACCGAGCTGGCCGGACGCCTCGCCGGGTTCCCCCGGGTCGGGCTCGGCGCGATGGTCGAGAACGTGCTCGGCTTCGTCCTGGAGAAGGGCCACTCCGCCGTCGACTGGTCCACCCGCCCGCTGCCCGAGCCCTGGCTGCGCTACGCCGCCCTCGACGTCGAGCTCCTGGTCGACCTGCGCGACGCGCTGGAGAAGGAGCTGGACCGGCAGGGCAAGCTGGACTGGGCCCGGCAGGAGTTCGACGCGATCGCCTCGGCCCCGCCGCCCGAGCCCCGCAAGGACCCCTGGCGGCGCACCTCCGGCATGCACAAGGTGCGCCGGCGCCGGCAGCTGGCCGTCGTGCGGGAGCTGTGGCAGACCCGCGACCGGATCGCACAGCGCCGGGACGTCTCCCCGGGCAAGGTGCTCTCGGACGCGGCGATCGTGGAGGCCGCGCTCGCCCTCCCGGCCAACCTCCACGCCCTCGCCGCGCTCAACGGGTTCGGGCAGCGCGTGGGGCGGCGCCAGCTGGAGCAGTGGCAGGCGGCCGTCGACCGGGCGAAGGCGCTGAGCGAGGCGCAACTGCCCCAGCCCGGCCAGCCGGTGACCGGCCCCCCGCCGCCGCGCGCGTGGGCCGACAAGGACCCGGCGGCCGCGGCGCGGCTGTCCGCGGCCCGGGCGGGGATCAGCGAGCTCGCCGAGCGGCTGAACATGCCGCCGGAGAACCTGATCACGCCGGACACGGTGCGGCGGGTGTGCTGGGAGCCGCCGGCCACGGTCAGCGCCGAGTCGGTTACCTCGGCACTGACGGCGCACGGGGCGCGTGCGTGGCAGGTTGAGCAGGTCACGCCTGTGCTGGTTGCCGCGCTGTCCGCGAAGGGGGCGTAGCGGGACCCCGCCGCTGTTCCGGAGGGGCGTGGCGGGACTCCACCGCTATCCCCGGCCCGGTCGCGCCCGCCGCCCGAAGACGATGCCGCGAGGCTCGGGCGGCGGGGGAGTGCCCCGGCGCAGCGGCCAGGCGAGCAGCATGCCGGCCACGAAACCGACGACGTGCGCCACGTACGCCACCGTCCCGGCGTCGGTGACGCCCTGGCCCGACGAGTACACCGCCTGGAGCACGAACCACAGGCCCAGCACGGTCCAGGCCGGCAGCCGCAGCGGCAGGAAGATCAGGAACGGCACCAGCACCCAGACGCGCGCCTTCGGATACAGCACCAGATAGGCGCCCAGCACCCCGGCGATCGCCCCGGAGGCGCCGATCAGGGGCTCGCCCGAGTCGGCGTTCAGCAGGGAGAAACCGTACGAGGCCGCGTAACCGCAGACGACGTAGAAGAGCAGGAAGCGGACGTGCCCCATCCGGTCCTCGACGTTGTTGCCGAAGATCCACAGGAACAGCATGTTGCCCAGCAGGTGCAGCCAGCCGCCGTGCAGGAACATCGCCGTCAGGACGCTCAGCTCCGGCGACTTGTCGTAGCCCGGCGCACCGATCACGCACCCCGGGCCCTGCGGGCCCACCCCGGTGCCGCCCGTGGGCACCAGCTCCGGCATCCGGTGGTGGATCAGCTCCCGCGGCACCACCGCGTAGCGGTCCAGGAACGCCTGCAGATGGCACAGGTCGGCCAGACCGCTCCCGCCGGTCAGCGAACCGACGACACCCGGCGTGAGGACGACGAAGACGACGACGTCGGCGGCGAGGAGCGCGTACGTCACCCAGGGGGTGCGCCGCGCGGGATTCACGTCATGGACCGGGATGACCACGTCCCCCGTGTGCCCGGGCGGTGGTCGGTGAATCCGCGGCGCCGCTGAACACCGCCGTCCGGCCGTGCGTATGACTCGTCGACCGTCCGCGGCCCGGGGAAGGGGCCGCGGGGCCGACCGGGAGGAACAGGCGATGAACGACCGAGTGCCCACCGCGATGCACGCGCTGCCCGACGGCGAGGCCGAACTCACGCTCGTGGTGCGCCTCCCGTGGGAGGACGTCGCCCGGCTCGGCCAGGAGGCGGGGCGGCTCGCCTCGCAGCTGCGGCGGCCGGTGACGCTGGACGAGGCGGTGAGCCATCGGCTGCGCTCGGTGCGGGGGGCCGCGCACGCGAAGCCGCCGGTACCGGCGCCCGCACCGGCGCCGGACACCGGTGCGTCGGTGGCGTCGTTGCCGTCACGGCCTCCGGCGGAGCAGGCGCGGCAGGTGATCGAAAGGATCAACGGGACCGCGTGAGGGTTCGCCGGACGGCGCCGTAGGGGTCCGGTCGCGTCGCGCCCCTCCTCATACGGTCGGCCTGATCTTCGCCGCCGCCTTCCTCGCCGCCACCAGGACCGGGTCCCAGACCGGGGAGAACGGGGGAGCGTAGCCCAGGTCCAGGGTCGTCATCTGATCCACCGTCATGCCGGCGGTGAGGGCGACCGCCGCGATGTCGACGCGCTTGCCCGCGCCCTCGCGGCCGACGATCTGCACGCCGAGGAGCCGGCCCGTGCGGAGTTCGGCGAGCATCTTCACCGTCATGGGGGAGGCGTTCGGGTAGTAGCCCGCGCGGCTGGTCGACTCGATGGTGACCGACTCGAACCGCAGGCCCACGCGGTGGGCGTCCTTCTCCCGCAGCCCGGTGCGCGCGATCTCCAGGTCGCACACCTTGCTGACCGCCGTACCGACCACGCCCGGGAAGGTGGCGTAGCCGCCGCCGACGCCCGCGCCGATGATCTGGCCGTGCTTGTTGGCGTGCGTGCCCAGCGGGATGTGCCGCTGCTGCCCGGAGACCAGGTCGAGGACCTCCACGCAGTCGCCGCCGGCCCAGATGTTCTCGTGCCCGCGCACCCGCATCGACCGGTCGGTGAGCAGTCCGCCGTGTTCCCCCAGGGGAAGTCCGGCGGCCCGTGCCAGGGCCGTCTCCGGGCGCACCCCGATGCCGAGCACGACGACGTCCGCCGGGTACTCGGCGTCCTCGGTGGCGACCGCCCGCACCCCGCCGTCGTCCCCCGTGCGCAGCCCGGTGACCTCGGCGTCGTTCACCATGGTGATGCCCATGCCCTCCATGGCCTCGCGCACCAGGCGCCCCATGTCGGGGTCCAGGGTCGCCATCGGCTCCTCGCCGCGGTTGACGACCGTCACCTCGTAGCCGCGGTGGAGCATCGCCTCGGCCATCTCCACACCGATGTAACCCGCCCCGACGACCACCGCGCGGCGCCCGCGCGTGCGGGACAGCGTGTCGAGGAGGGCCTGCCCGTCGTCGAGGGTCTGCACGCCGTGCACCCCGGGGGCGTCCATGCCGGGCAGCTCCGGGCGGATCGGCCGCGCACCGGTCGCGATCACCAGTTTGTCGTACGACGTCCAGGACTCGGCGCCGGAATCGACGTCCCGCGCGCGTACCCGCCCCCGGTCGGGGTCGAGTTCCGTGACCTCGGTGCGCAGCCGCAGGTCGATGTCCCGCGCGCGGTGCTCCTCGGCGGTGCGGGCGATCAGCCGGTCCCGGTCGGGGACGTCACCGCCCACCCAGTAGGGGATGCCGCACGCCGAGAAGGAGGTGAAGTGGCCGCGTTCGAACGCCACGATCTCCAGCTCGTCCGGACCCCTCAGCCGGCGGGCCTGTGACGCCGCGGACATCCCCGCGGCGTCACCGCCGATCACCACCAGGCGTTCCCTCGCACCGCGCGCATCGCTCATGGTCATGCGAACACGCTACGGGGGAAGGGGATTTCAGGCCCGCCCGGGGCCCTCAGGCCTCCCCGTCCCCGTCCCCGTCGGACGCCGGGCGGGGCGCCGACGACGGCACCGGCCGGGCCACCGGCAGCGGGCCGAGGGCGGTCGTCACGGGCGCCGGCTCCGGCCGCCGCGGCAGCCGGGGGCGTACGACCTTCAGCCACAGCAGGACGAGCAGCGCCGCCACCGCCGCGAACGGCAGCACCGCGCCGAACGCCACCGCCAGCCAGCGCAGCATCGTCACGAACGCGTCCCAGCCGCCCGCGAGGGCGTCCGTGAACCCCGGATCGTCGTCCTTCGCCGTCTCCTCCACCGGAGTCTCGGACAGGGACAGGGTGATGGTGGCCAGGCTCGTACGGTCCTTCAGGGACGCCTGCTGGGCGAGCAGGGCCTCCAGGTCGGCCTGGCGGCTGCTCAGCTCGCCCTCCAGGGTGACCACGTCACTGAGCCTGGTCGCCCGGTCCATCAGCTCGCGGATGCGGGCCACGCTGGCCCGCTGGGTCGTGATCCGGCTCTCCACGTCGACCACCTGGTCGGTGACGTCCCGCGCCTTGGCGCTGCGTTCGAGGAGCTTGCCGGTGCCCTCCAGATCGGCGAGGACCTCGTCGTACTTCCCGACGGGCACGCGCAGCACCACGCGCGTGTGCTCGTGGCCCTCCTCGTCCCGGTCGGTGGTCTCGTCACCGACGTAGCCGCCCGCGGTCTCGGTCGTCGTCCGGGCCTCGTCCAGCGCCTTCGGGACGTCCTCGACCCGCACGGTCAGGGAGGCGGTGCGGATGATGTGGTCCGCGGTGGCCTTCGGCGGCGCGGTCGCCCTCGCGCCGTCCGCCGCGCCGCCGGGGGCGCCCTGCTTCGCGTCCTCCTGCGCGGCCTGCCCTTCCGCGGGCGCGACGGCGGCCTTGTCGGCGGCCCCGGACCCGGCGGAGTCGTCCGCGCCGCTGCACCCGCTGACGGCGAGGGCCGCCGCCAGCAGGACCCCGGCCAGGGCGTGGGCGGGACGTACGGATCGTCGTGTGCGCATAAGGGGCTCCCCCGGTGTCGTGACGACTGACGCTCCTTCGACGCGGCAGGGGCGCGGAACGTTGGCGCCGGACGGTCCCGATGCGGTCACGGTAGGGACTCGGCGGGGCCACATGGCCCTGGCGGGAGTGCGGGGGGCGTTTGAGAGGGTGGAGTCATGAGCGGATCACATGCGGGCTCCGGGCAGCACGTCGTCGTCGTCGGAGCGGGAATCGCCGGGCTGGCCGCCGCGCATCGGCTGCGGGAGCACGGGGCGCGGGTCACCGTGCTGGAGGCCTCGGACCGGGTCGGCGGCAAGCTGCTGCCGGGCGAGATCGCGGGCGTGCGCGTCGACCTCGGCGCCGAGTCGCTGCTGGCCCGTCGCCCCGAGGCGGTGGGCCTCGCCCGCGCGGTGGGCCTCGCCGACCGGCTCCAGCCGCCGGCCACCGCCACGGCCTCGCTGTGGACCCGGGGCGCCCTGCACCCCATGCCCAAGGGCCACGTGATGGGCGTGCCCGGCACCGCCGAAGCCCTCGCCGGCGTCCTCTCCGACGAGGGGCTGGCCAGGATCGGGCGCGACGCCGACCTGCCCCGCACCGAGGTCGGCGACGACGTGGCCGTCGGTGAGTACGTGGCGGCGCGCGTCGGCCGCGAGGTCGTCGACCGCCTGGTGGAGCCCCTGCTCGGCGGGGTGTACGCGGGCGACGCGTACCGCATCTCGATGCGCTCGGCGGTCCCGCAGCTCTTCGAGGCCGCCCGCACCCACACCTCCCTCACCGAGGCGGTCCGGGGGATCCAGACCAGGTCCGCCGCCGCGCCGCAGCCGGGCCCCGTCTTCACGGGCATCGCGGGCGGAGTGGGCACCCTTCCGCTCGCGGTCGCCGACGCGCTGCGGGCGGGCGGCACGGAGATCCTCACCGGCACGCCGGTCACGGAGCTGCGCCGGGAACCGCGGGACGGCTGGCGGGTCGTCGCCGGGGACCGCGCCCTGCACGCCGACGCGGTCGTCGTCGCCGTCCCCGCCCCGGCCGCCGCCGGCCTGCTGCGCGCCGAGGCGCCCGGCGCCGCCGCCGAGCTCGCCGGCGTCGAGTACGCCTCCATGGCGCTGATCACCCTCGCCTACCGCCGCGCGGAGACCGCCCTGCCCGAGGGCAGCGGATTCCTCGTGCCGCCCGTCGACGGCCGCACCATCAAGGCGGCCACCTTCGCCTCCGCCAAATGGGGCTGGATCGCCGAGGAGAACCCGGACCTGGTCGTCCTGCGCGCCTCCGTGGGCCGCCACGGGGAGACGGAGATCCTCGACCGCGACGACGCCGGCCTCGTGGAGGTCTCCCGGCACGACCTGTCGGCCGCCGTCGGCCTGGACGCCGCCCCGGTCGCCACCCGCGTCACCCGCTGGCAGGACGGCCTGCCCCAGTACCCCGTCGGCCACCACGCGCGCGTGGCCCGCGTCCGCGAGCACCTCGCGGGCCTCGCCGGGCTCGCCGTGTGCGGCGCGGCCTACGACGGCGTCGGCGTCCCCGCGTGCATCGCGAGCGCGTACGCCGCCGCCGACCAGATCCACGGTGACCTGCGCGCTGTGCAGCAGCTCACCGCCCACCCGGTGCAGAGCCTCCACGGAGGAGCAGGAGAATGAGGGACATGAGTGACGACGCCACCACCCCCGCCCCCGACCGGATCCCGAACAAGGGCAAGCTGGCCAAGGACCTCAACGAGGTCATCCGCTACACCCTCTGGTCCGTCTTCAAACTGAAGGACGTCCTGCCGGAGGACCGCGCCGGGTACGCCGACGAGGTCCAGGAACTGTTCGACCAGCTCGCCGCCAAGGACGTCACGGTCCGCGGCACCTACGACCTGTCGGGCCTGCGCGCGGACGCCGACCTCATGATCTGGTGGCACGCCGAGACGGCCGACCAGCTCCAGGAGGCGTACAACCTGTTCCGCCGCACCAGGCTGGGCCGCGCCCTCGAGCCGGTCTGGTCGAACATGGCGCTGCACCGGCCCGCCGAGTTCAACCGGTCGCACATCCCGGCGTTCCTCGCCGACGAGACGCCCCGCGACTACGTGAGCGTCTACCCCTTCGTGCGCTCCTACGACTGGTACCTGCTGCCCGACGAGGACCGCCGGCGCATGCTCGCCGACCACGGCAAGATGGCCCGCGGCTACCCCGACGTGCGCGCCAACACGGTCGCCTCGTTCTCCCTCGGCGACTACGAGTGGATCCTCGCCTTCGAGGCCGACGAGCTGCACCGGATCGTCGACCTCATGCGCCACCTGCGCGGCTCGGAGGCCCGGCTGCACGTCCGCGAGGAGGTCCCGTTCTACACGGGCCGCCGCAAGGACGTCGCGGAACTGGTCGCGGGCCTGGCCTGATCAGACGGCGGGCCGGGCCGCAGCGGCCCGCGGGCCCGCCGGAGCCGACGCCGGCTTCGGCTCGGGTTCCGGGTGCGGTGCGCAGGAGGCACGCCGCCCCGGGACCCGGCCGTCCAGCAGGTACGCCTCCAGGTGGCCGTGCACACAGGCGTTGGACCCGCCCGCGAGGCCGTGGCTGCCGGCGTCCCGCTCGGTCACCAGCGCCGACCCCGCCAGCCGCCGGTGCAGCTCCAGGGCCCCGTCGTACGGGGCGGCCGCGTCCCGCTCCGCCGCCAGGATCAGCGTCGGCGGCAGCGCGCCGCTGCCCGCGCGCACGTCCAGCGGCCGCTGCCGGGGCGCCCGCCAGTAGGCGCAGGGCAGGTTGGTCCACACATTGGCCCAGGTCTCGAAGGGCGCCCGGCGCGCGAGCCGGGTGTTGTCCCGGTCCCACACCGCCCAGTCCGTCGGCCAGGGCGCGTCGTTGCACTCCACGGCGAGGTACACCGCCCGCGCGTTCTCCGCCTCCGCCGCCGCCTCCGGATACTCCCGGGCCTGCTCGACCAGCGGGGCGGGATCGCCCTTCAGGTACGCCGACAGCGCGTGCGCCCGGTGCGGCCAGTGGTCGTCGTAGTACCCGGCCTTCAGGAACGCGGCCTGCAACTGTCCGGGCCCGACCTTTCCGCCCGCCGGCTCCTTCGCCAGCCGCGCCCGGGCCCTGTCGTAACTCTCCTGCACCTCGCGCGCCGTGTTCCCCAGCCCGTACACGGCGTCGTGCCGGGCGGCCCAGGCCCGGAAGTCCGCCCAGCGGTCCTCGAACGCCGCCGACTGGTCCAGGTTGTTGCGGTACCAGATCCGCTCCGGGTCCGGGTTCACCGCCGAGTCGAACACCATCCGCCGCACGTGCGAGGGGAACAGCGTGGCGTACAGCGCCCCGAAGTACGTGCCGTACGACGACCCGAGGAACGTCAGCCGGTTCTCGCCGAGCGCGGCGCGCAGGACGTCCAGGTCACGGGCGTTGTTGAGCGAGTTGTAGTGCCGCAGCGCGTCGCCGGTCCGCTCGGCGCAGCCCCGCGCGTACGCCTCGGCCCGCGCGACGCGCTCCCGCTTGTACGCCGCCGAGGGGTGGACGGGCGCCTTCGAGGGGCCCTCGAAGAACGTCCCCGGGTCCGTGCAGGACAGCGGTGCCGAACGGCCCACCCCGCGCGGGGCGTAGCCGACGAGGTCGTACGCCGCCGCGAGGCGCTTCCACTCGGGCAGCGCGCCCATCATGGGGAAGTACATGCCGGTGGCGCCCGGCCCGCCCGGGTTGTGGACCAGGGAGCCCTGCCGGGGCACCGCGCGCCCGCTGCCGCCGGGGTCCTTCCCGCTGGCCCGGGCGCGGCTGACGGTGAGTGAGATCTGCTCGCCGTCGGGGTGGGCGTAGTCGAGCGGGACGCGCAGCGTGCCGCACCGGACGGTGCCCGGCAGCTCCTGCCCGGCGGGGCACGGGCCGAAGTCGATGCCCTCGGCCGCGGCCCGCGCGGCGGCCGTCGCGGTGCCGCGCAGCTCGGCGGTGGGGGTTCCCGCGCCGGCCGGGGCGGCGGCCAGGGTGGTGAGCAGCAAGGACCCGGCGGCCACATGGACGGCGGCGGCGGTTCTCATCGGCGATCCCTTCGGTGCACGGTGGCGACAAAAGGGATGTTTCGTACATCGGTGGGGCGAGGCAAGCACCGTACGCCGGGGTGTCGGCGTCAATGCCCCCGGGGAGGCGTCCGGTGCGCGAAGGCCGCGCGCAGCTCCGGCTCGCCCACCGCGCGGATGCCGTGCACCGCGACGGACGTGAGATATGAGCGGTCGTCACCGGCGTCGCCGGCGCCGCGGGGCAGGGCACCCAGCAGGCGCTGACCGGCCGGGGAGGCCCAGGGCGAGTACGGGTGGACCTCGAACCGCGCGATGGCCAGACAGCCCAGCGCGAGGACCAGCGGCAGCGCGAACCACAGCGCGACGAGAAGGCGCGGCAGGTCCGACGGGACGGGCATGAGCAGGGCGGCCGCCCCCAGCCCGGCCACGGCCGGCACGGCGAGCCGCACCTGCCGCACCGCCTCGGCGACGGTCGTCCCGGCGCCGTCGGGCACCGCAAGGCCGGCGCCGACCAGCCGCTCGGCGATCCCGCGCACGGCGTCCGCGGTCGCCGCGGCGGCCCGCACCGGCGCGATCGGCGACTGCCCCTGAGGCCCTATCGCCCCTATCACCGACCGCTCCATCTCGTCCCGCCCGCACGGATCGACGACCGTGGCCCAGCCGGTGTGCGCGAGCAGCAGCCGCCGCTGACGGGCCATCGCGACGAGCGTGAGGTCGGCGACCCGCCCGGGACCACCGGACAGGAACGCGGCCTCGTACAGCGTCAGATCGCGCCCCGCCCCCGCGCCGGAGTCGGCCGCGGCGGCACCGCGCACGGCGGCCAGACACAGCCGCAGGCACGCCGTACCGGCGACGGCCCAGGCCAGGAGCAGAAGAGGCACCCAGAACATGAGTTGTTTGTAAGCGCGCGGCCGCGACAACACCATGCCCTGTTCACGATCCGGGACGGAGTGTTGCTGGTATGTGATGTTCCGCTCGGATCGCCGGGCGCCGGCGGTCAGCGCCGCAGCAGTACCCGCCGGGTGGCCCGCGCCAGCCGCACCGCCGGCCTGTGCGACCGCGGCCTCGCCCCCGACCGCTCCAGCCACCACTCCCGCAGCGCACGCCGCGCCGACGCGTCCTCGGGCCGTCCGGCCAGCACGTGCTCGGCGAAGTCCAGCGCGTCCCGCCGGTAGCCGCCCGTCATCGGCTGCGTCTGCGCGTACGCGAGGAAGGCGGCCCGGTAACCGCTCCCGAGGATCACCGGCAGCTCGGGCGCGACCTTGGCGACGACGTCGGCCCGCTTGGCGGCGAGCGCCCGCGCCTGCACCCCCATCCGCACCCGGTCGAACCCCTCCGGTACGGGCGCCTGGGCGACCAGCGCGGACAGCACCGCGGTCTGCGCGAGCGCGAGCCGCTCCCGGGCGGCCTCGGGGGAGCCCCGCCGCGGCTCGGGCCGGACACCCGCGACCGCCGCCGCGCCCGCGCCCGCTTCCCGTCGCCCCGCCCCCTCCTCGACCGCCCGCCGGATCGCCCCCAACTCCCGCTCCATCTCCTCCGCTTCCGGGAAGTTCTCGTCCCGCTCCAGCAGGACGCCGGGAGGGGAGACCCGGGAGGCGAGGTCGGTGAGGACCGCGAGCACGGGCTCCGGAACGGGGTGCGCGTGGCTGTCGTGCCACACGCCGTCCCGCTCGAACCCGCCCGCGACATGGACGTACGCGATGGCCTCCAGGGGCAGTCCGGCGAGCGCCTCGGCCGGGTCCTCGCCCCGGTTGACGTGGTTGGTGTGCAGGTTGGCGACGTCGATGAGGAGCCGTACGCCGGTCCGGTCGGCCAGCTCGTACAGGAAC
The DNA here is from genome assembly GCF_040646935.1 of Streptomyces sp. NPDC044984. NCBI lineage: Bacteria > Bacillati > Actinomycetota > Actinomycetes > Kitasatosporales > Streptomycetaceae > Streptomyces > Streptomyces sp. NPDC044984. The sequence continues at coordinate 10,339 of NZ_JBEZBE010000002.1, read as the reverse complement.
TGTCCCTCGGTCATCTCCTCGCCGGGCCACGAGAACAGCGCGGCGATGTTCTCCACGGCGAGCGGCACGGGCAGCGCGTCCTGCGCGATACGGACGTTCTCGCACAGCACGTCGAGGGCGTCACGGGTGCGCGGCACGGGCAGCAGGTGCCCGGCCTCGATCGGCGACGAGGCGGTCAGCGGTCCGCCCGCCCGGACGAACGCGATGTGCTCGGTGACGAGCGGCGACCGGAGCGTCTCGGCCCGCTCGGCGAGGGCGGCCAGCCGCCCCTCGTCGGGCCGCTCGGCCCCGCCGAGACCCAGCGACACCCCGTGCGGCACGACGGTCACCCCCCGCTCCCGCAACCGCACCAGCGACTCGGGCAGATGCCCGGGGCAGACGTTCTCGGCCACGACCTCGACCCAGTCGATCCCCGGCATGCCCTCGACGGCCTCCGCGATCTCCGGCCGCCACCCGATCCCCGTCCCCAACTGCACCATCGTCCCCTCCTCCACCGGTGTGTCCGGCCCCCGTAGGTGAGAGGGATATGGCCCCCCGGCACACCTCCGAACCGCGCCCGGCCGCCTTCAGAGCAACATTTGAGGTTAGGGGCGCGCGGGCCGGGCGAAGCCGGCGAGCGCGCGGAAGTCGTCCTCCCGGAGCCCGGTCCGCGGATCGACGTGGTGCAGCAGCCCGGTCCCGGGGTGGCGGGCGGCCACATACGCCCGGTCGAGCTCGCCCTGCTCGTCGTCCACCCAGGCGAAGGGCCGCCCGTCGGCGTGCTCCACCAGCGGACCGGTCTTCCAGTGCACCCCGTCGGGCCGCTCCTGGAGCAGGGCATCACCGAAGTCGACGAAGGGCAGCTCGGGCAATCCGAGCCGGGGACCTGTCCACCGATTGGCGTCCCCCATCCAGGTCGTCGCCCAGCACAGCTCGTACCCGAGCCGGAGGAGAGCCGGACCGTGCCCGGGATTGAGCCACACGCGCAACGGCCGCCGCGACGACAACGGCCCCCGGGCCACCGGCACCCTGAGCGTGATGTACCCGGCGGGGCGTCTCTCCGGCTGGGCCGCGTAGGGATTGAGCGGGCCGTCCACGTCGAGGAAGAGCAGCGGTCGGTTCATGGTGTCCTCCTGGTGTCCGTCGGCCTGGTGTCCGTGGGTCGTACGGGCGTGGACCAGCGCTCGGGCGGCCTGGCCGAGCGCGATGGCGCGGGAGCCGGTGGTGAAGCCGGTGAAGGACTGTTCCCAGCTCTCGTCGGGCCAGTGGCAGGTCACCCGGCCCTCGGCGGGCCGGTAGTGGGCGGCGCGGACCGTCCCCAGGCCCTCGTCGTACGCGTAGTGGTACAGCGGCGGCTTCGGCATCGCCGTCGTCACCGATGTCGACGGCGCGAAAGGTCTTCCGTGACCGGCTCGTTCCCCACGCTCCCTCACGGACCTCGGACGAAGTAGCGGCAACCTACCCGACTTCATGAGCAACTCCTTGTCCAGCCAGGCACGTTGACGCCCTCCAAGCTCGGTACTACTTTGCGAGAGCGCTCTCACACCCCCCACATCCGCCGAGCACCCTGCCCCGTGCGCCGGGCCGCCGCCCCCGGTCGAAGGCTCCCGCACACGGCCACACCAGGTGACATCAGGGCAGGAAGGCGCCCCACACAGGGAGCAGTCCGCCCATGAATCCCGTACGGAGATCCCGCCGGTGGCGTTCCGCCGCGGTGCTCGGCCTCGTCCTCGCGCTGTGCGCGCTGCTGCCGCGGACCGCGTCCGCCGGCGACACGGCGAGCGCGGCGGCCGGCATCTGCAACAAGTACTGCGACGGCCGTGACCCCGCCCTCTCCCCGGGCGACCGCACACCCGTCACGGCGACCGTCCACGCGCGGTCGATCGCCCTGCACTTCGACGACGCCGACGCGATGGGCTGGGCCTCCCTCGGCAACGGCGGTCCGGGCGACGAGGTCTGGCTCGACCGCTCCTTCGACGGCGGCCGGACCTGGAGTTCGGGAAGCCGGCTCGGCAACACCGGTGTTCCCCCGGGGCAGCGCGGGTGGCGCACCCTGATGTACAACGTGGACGACTGGGGCGCCCACGGCGTGGGCGCGCTGCGGGCCTGCGGCAAGGCCGGTGACCGCCCCGAGATCGCCTGCACGCCCTGGGCCCGCACCACCTGGAACGCCGGCGACCGGCGCACCGCCGCGGCCACCGGACTGATGACCTTCTACGACTACTCGACGGGCCTGTTCGACACCACCGGCTGGTGGAACTCGGCGAACGCGCTCACGGCCGTCATCGACAACATCCGCGCCTCGGGCACGGGCAGCTACAGGTACGCCGTCGCCCGCACCTACGACCTGAACGTGAACGCGCGGGACGGGCAGTTCCGCAACGACTACATCGACGACACCGGCTGGTGGGGACTGGCCTGGGTGGCCGCCTACGACCTGACCGGCGACAGCCGCTACCTCGCCACCGCCCGCGCGGACGCCGACCACATGGCCGCGTACTGGGACTCCACCTGCGGCGGCGGGGTGTGGTGGAGCACCGCGCGCACGTACAAGAACGCGATCTCGAACTCCCTCTACATCGAACTCAACGCAGCGCTGCACAACCGGATGCCGGGCGAGCGGACCCACCTGGACCGGGCGCGGGCCGGCTGGTCCTGGTTCCGGGGCACGGGCATGGTGAACGGCTCACACCTGGTCAACGACGGCATCGACCTAGGCACCTGCCGCAACAACGGCGACACGGTGTGGTCGTACAACCAGGGCGTGCTCCTCGGCGCCCTGACCGAACTGCACCGGGCCACGGGTGACGCCGCCCTGCTCACCGACGCACGGCGGATCGCCGACGCCGCCACCACCTCGTCCGCCCTCAACACGGCGGACGGCATTCTGCGCGACCCGTGCGAGAACGGCGACTGCGGAGCGGACGGACCGTCGTTCAAGGGGGCGCACGTACGGGGATTGGGCGAGCTCAATGCCGTACTCCCGGACCACCCGTACACCCCCTACCTCCGGCGTCAGGCCGACCGCGCCCACGCGAACGACCGCAACGCCCTCGACCAGTACGGGCTGCGCTGGTACGGGCCGCTCGACAGGGTGGACGCGGCGCGTCAGCAGAGCGCCGTCGACCTGTTCAACGCCGCGCCCTGACCGGCGGGAAGGAAGAGCCGGTGCCGGACCGGACTCACCGCCTCCTCGGACCGATCGCCTGCACCACGAAGAGGGGCGCCCTCCGACTGCGCCGCAGAGGCCGACCGCCGGTCACCCGACAGGGCACCACTTCCGACAGCGGGCTTCCCGATGACAGGGACCACGGGTTGCCCCCTGGTTTCCGGGAGGGGAACGCAGGTCGGAGTGTGCGTGATCCCGCGAACAGGGGCGTCGGTTCCGGGCTTTGCTGACGCCTGGAGCGCGGGCGCGGTCATGCCACGCCCACCCTGTGCCGAATCGGAGGACGCGGAGTGGTGACGACATCTGTGCTGGCCGGCTGTGTGCCCTGGGACCACTTCGGCATCACGTGCGTGCGGGGGCTCTCGCCCGACGAGGTGCTGTCCCGCCTGGATGTCACCGATCAGGCGCCGTACCCGCTGTGCACACCCGACGAGGCGTTCCAGCGGTTCGGGTGGGGCCATGAGACGCCTGCGGCACGGGTGTGTCGCAGCGGGGAGTGGACCTTCCTCCTGGACGTCGACGCACACGGCCGGCTGCTGCAGTCCTCGGTGCTCACCCGTCTGTCGGCAGACGCGGAGGCGGTGTCCGTGTGGCATCTGCTGGCTGGTACGACCCGCATCGCGCATGCCCGCGACGGGGAACTTCTGATCGAACTCGATGCCTGGGCGCAGCATCTGACAAAGGGCACGGACCCCTCTCGCGTCAACCGGGCTCTGGATGGTGTCGGGTTCTTCCGAGAAGATGACGACGACCATGACGACTGGGCATGGTCGGAGATGGCTCTGGTGGCACTGGAGCGTGAGTTCGGCCTGACGCTTTCACCGGACGTGGCCGGGGGAGCCCTTCCGACGGTCGGCCTCCAGCACCTGCAAGGATGACCGCCCTCGTCGCGGCCCACTCGGCCGGGTGCTCCGGCCCCGGCCCGGCGACCGTACGCACCGCGCGACGCCGGAGCTCAACGGGATACCTGGACGGACGTGCCATGACGTGGTCCCCTCACGGAATCGAGCGGAGTGCTCCGAGTCCGGCGGGGACGCCTCACCGCAACGCCGGATGGTCCGCCACCACCGTGCACGAGCCCGGGGCGATCTCGGTGAAGCCCGCGTCGCGGACCGTGGGGAGGCCGCCGGCCGTCAGGGCGGGCCAGCGGGCGGGGTCGGCGGTGCGGACGGCGAGGGGGAAGCCGGTGGCGTGCCAGGTGGCGCGGGCCTCGTCGGGGAGTCGCCACCAGGCCAGCTGGGCGGCGTGGCCCGCCTGGGCCATGGCCTTGCCGGCCGACATGTCGAGGGCGGGGTTGAGCCACAGGGTGGGGGCCGTCGGGTCCGCCGGCGGTACCGGGTCGGGATCGTCCAGGTCCGTGCCGGAGACCTGGAGGCGGGCCAGGTCCTTGGGCCAGCCGTCCAGGGGGACGGGCGGGAAGACGCGGACCTCCGCCGACTTGCCGGTGACCGTGATCCCCGGGAGGGCCTCCGCGCGGCGCCACTCCGCGCCGCGCGCCCGGCGCACCACCTTGCGGATGCGGGCGTCCTGCCAGTCGCGCATCGCCCGCGCCCACTCGCCCTCGCCGGCCGAGCGCTCGTCGGTCAGTATCACCAGGACCGCGCGGGCCGCCGTCTCCAGCGCGTCCGTACGGGCCGGGGGTGCCGCCCGCTCGATGCGGACCACCAGGGGCAGGACGAACTGGGGTGCCTCGTCGCGGGCGCCCGGGTCGGGGCGGAAGGGGCTGTCGGCGGAAGCCGTTCGGTTGTCGCTCACGGGGACAGTCTGCCAACCCGCGCGGCGGTCCCGTCAGCCCGAGCAGGACGTCCGCTCGGCCTCCCGCCACTCGCAGACCGGGCACAGCGTGATGCCCTTGTACGACTCCGGGTACTCCGTCGGTTCCCGGCACAGCACGCAGTCCGCGTACGGCGGGCCGTCGGCCTTGGGCGGCCGGGTGACGTCGATCAGGCAGTAGTCGTCGTCGGTGTCGCTCATGACTCAAGGGTAGGCCGCCCGGCCCGTCCGTTCGCCGCCGCGATCAGGTCGGAGACCTGCACGAAGCGGTAGCCCTGGCGGCGCAGCTCCGGGACGATCCTCCGTACGGCCCGTTCCGTCGTCGGGGCCGCGCTGCGGGTGCAGTGCAGGACGACCACGGAGCCGGGACGTACGCCGGCGAGGACCTGCTCGGCCACCGCCTCCGCGTCCGTGGCGAACGCGTCGCCGCCGACCACGTCCCACTGCACGGCCGTCACCCCGGCCGGGGTCAGCGCCTTGAGCGCCGCGCGGTCGTAACAGCCGCCGGGGAAGCGGAAGTACGGCTTCGGATCGGGCACGCCCACCTTCCGGAATGCCGCGTACGCCCGTTCCACGTCCGCCCGCATCCGGTCGGCGGAGACGGCCGGCAGGCCGTAGCAGTCGCCGGTGAAGGCGTAGTGGCTGTAGGAGTGGTTGGCGACCTCGAAGAGCGGGTCCCGGCCGATGGAGCGGGCCTGGTCCGGGTACTCCTCGGCCCAGCGGCCCGTCATGAACACCGTGGCCGGCACCTTCAGCGCGCGCAGGGTGGTGATGAGCCGCGGGTGGTCGAAGCGCTCGCCCGCCGCCGCCCTCGGACCCTGGTCGGCGGTCATGTCGGCGTCGAAGGTGAGGGCGACCGTCCGGCCGCCGGTGCGCGGGCCGTTGCGGAAGACCGGGGTCAGGCCGGACGGGCCCGGGGCGAGGGTGGGAGGGACCGAGGGCGCGGAGGGCGCGGGGCGGGGTGCCTGCCGGGCGGGGGGAGAGGCGGCGCAGGCGGCGAGGGCGGTGGCCAGCACGCATACGGCGGCTGCTCGACGTACGGGAGTGATCACCGTATGACGATATGAGCATCTTCATGGCGTTCGTGTTGTTGTATGTCCGGGCTGGGCCCTGCGTCACCCGGGTGGGCGGGCGCCCGCCCCTGCCGCACCGCCTCAGATGTCGCGCCGCTCCAGCGGTCGCGTCGCCGGGCCCTGGACGACCTTGCCGTCCGTGTCGAAGCGGGAGCCGTGGCAGGGGCACTCCCAGGCGCGTTCGGCGGCGTTGAAGTCCACCAGGCAGCCCAGGTGGGTGCAGCGGGCGGAGACGGCGTGCAGGGTGCCGTCGTCGTCGCGGTAGACCGCGAGCCGGCCGCCCTCCGCGCGGACCACGGCCCCCTCGCCCGGCGGTAGCGCCTCCACCGGCGGGGCCGGGCGCAGCCGGTCGCCGACGAAGTGCCGCGCGACCTCGGCCTGGGTCCTGAGGAAGGACGGGGCCTCGCGCAGGGCCGAAGCCAGTCGGCGCGGGTCGTACAGCCCGCTCCACTCGCACTCCCGGCCGGTGATCTGCGCGGTGAGCAGCAGGCCCGCCATCATGCCGCCGCTCATGCCCCAGCCGCCGAAGCCGGTGGCGACGTAGGTGTGCCGGGCGCCCGGGTGCAGCGGGCCGACCAGCGGCACGGTGTCGGTGGGGTCGTTGTCCTGGGTGGCCCAGGTGTAGGTGAGCTCCACGTCGGGGAAGTGCGTGCGGGCCCAGGCGGAGAGGCGGTCGAAGAGGGCGCGGGTGTCGCCCGTGCCCGGCGTGAAGTGCTCGCCGGTGATCACCAGGAGGCGGCGGGTGCCGTCCTCGCCGTAGGGGGCCGTGCGGACCGAGCGGGTGTTCTCCTCGGGGGTGATGTACATGCCGCCCGGGTCCTGGCCGGCGAGGACGGGCCCGGCGACGACCAGTTCGCGGCGCGGGGAGAGGCGGGTGAACAGCAGCGCCCGGTCGAAGACCGGGTAGTGGGTGGCGACCACGACGTCCCGGGCCGTCACCGTCGCCCCGGCCGCCGTCGACAGGCGGCACGGTGTGCCCTCCTCCAGGCCGAGGACGGTGGTGTCCTCGTGGATGCGCCCACCGTGCGCGACGATGTCGTCCGCGAGGGCCAGCAGGTACTTGCGGGGGTGGAACTGCACCTGGTCCGTCACCTCGACGGCGCCCGCCACCGGGAACGGCAGACCGGTCTCCGTCACGAAGGAGGCCGGCAGGCCCGCCTCCCGCGCCGCCGCGGCCTCCGCGCGCAGCTCCTCCACCCGGTCCGCGTCACGGACGTAGGTGTACGCGCTGCGGCGCTCCCACTCGCAGTCGACGCCGAGCTCCTCCACGACCCGGGCGGTGTGCTCGATCGCCTCGGACTGCGAGCGGGCGTACAGACGCGCGCCCTCGGTGCCCCGGGTGCGGCGCAGCTTGTCGTAGACCAGGGTGTGCAGGGCGGTGACCTTGGCCGTGGTGTGCCCGGTGACGCCGGCCGCGACCCGTCCGGCCTCCAGCACCGCGACGCTCTTCCCCGCCCGCGCCAGCTCCCGGGCCGTGCACAGTCCGGCGATGCCCGCGCCGATCACGGCCACGTCGACATCGAGGTCCCCGGTCAGTGCGGGGTGCCGGCCGCCCGGTGCGGTCTGGAGCCAGTACGAGCCGCCTGCCTGCTGCTTCTCCGTCATGCGGCGCCGAGTACCCCGGCGCCGCCGGTTCACCGTCCGGGCGGTCCTCTTGCACGGCGGCCGGCCCGGGACTAACGTACAACCAAATGGTTGTAGATGGGATCGACGAGACCGACGACACCGTGGACCGGCTGTTCCACGCCCTGGCCGACGCGACGCGGCGCGACATCCTCCGCCGCTGCGTCCGGGGTGAGCTGTCCGTGTCACGCCTGGCCGTGGCATACCCGATGAGCTTCGCCGCGGTGCAGAAACACGTCACGGTGCTGGAGCGGGCCGGTCTGGTCACCAAGGAGCGACGCGGACGGGAGCAGCTCGTGCGCACCGATCCCGATGCGGTGGGCCGGGCGCGGCAGGCCCTCGACGAACTGGAGTCGGCGTGGCGGGCCCGGGTGGACCGGATGTCCGGTCTGCTCACGGAGGACGTCACCGGGACCGTCGGCTCCGGGGCCCCGGCCCACGACGAGAACACGGACGAGAACACGACGGAAGGACCGGACGGATGACTGTCACCAGCGTGGACAAGGACGTCGACAAGCTGACGCTCACCCTCGTCGCCGACTTCACCGCTCCCGTGGAGCGGGTGTGGCGGCTGTGGGCCGACCCCCGGCTGCTGGAGCGCTGGTGGGGCCCGCCGGGCTACCCGGCGACCTTCGAGGACCACGACCTGACGCCCGGCGGCGGCGTGAAGTACTTCATGACCGGCCCGGAGGGCGAGAAGTACGGCGGCTGGTGGCGGGTCTCCTCGGTCGCGCCGCCGACCACCCTCGAGTTCACCGACGGCTTCTCCGACCAGGAGGGGAAGCCGAACCCCGAGATGCCGACCACCTCGGTACGGATGACGCTCACCGAGCACGAGGGCGGCACCCGGATGGAACTGCGGTCCGTCTTCGACACCCGGGAGCAGATGGAGCAGCTGGCCGAGATGGGCATGGTGGAGGGGATGAGCCAGGCCGTCGGCCAGATGGACGCGCTTCTGGCGGGCTGAACGCCGTGCCGGGACGGAAGGACGGCGCACCGCCCTTCCGTCCCGGTCGCCGTGCGGTCGCGGCTACCCGCGCCAGGGGCCCGTCACGGCGAACGTCGTGCCGGGGTCGTAGCAGTTGACGTACATCGTGCGGCCGTCCGGGGAGAAGGTGACCCCGGCGAACTCGCCCCACTCCGAGTCCTCGGGGGTGCCGCCCGCCGCGGTAGCGGCTGATGTGATCGCCTGGCGGTTGCGCGCCATCGGGTAGACCTCGCCCCGGCGCGTGACGCCGTAGACGTGCTGGGCGCCTCCGCCGTCCTCGCACACCATCAGGCCGCCACCGGGCGCGAGGCAGATGTTGTCCGGTGACTCGCCGGGCAGCTGGACGCCGGCGTCCGGGCCGAAGACGATCACCAGGGTGAGGTGGCGCCGGTCCGGGTCGTAGCGCCAGATCTGGCCGTGGTGGTCGGCCGCCGAACCCTCGGCGCTGCGGGCGAAGGACGACACGAAGTAGACCGAGCGTCCGCCCCAGTAACAGCCCTCCAGCTTCTGCGCGTGGGTGATGCCCTTCGGGCCGAAGTCCTGGTGGCGGATGGGTGTCTCGGCGGCCCCCGGGTCCGGTACGTCCACCCACTCGATGCCGTCGAAGCGGGCGCCGACGTCCTGGATCGAGGACAGGTCGGGCACCCCGGGCACCCGCATGGCCTGGAGCCGGCCGCCCGCGCGCAGCGAACCGGTGCCGCCCAGGGGTCTCTCCGGCAGGAAGCGGTAGAAGAGGCCGAAGGGCCGTTCGAAGGCGTCCTCGGTCTCGTAGACCACGCCCCGCTTCGGGTCCACGGCGACCGCCTCGTGCTGGAAGCGGCCCATCGCGGTCAGCGGTACGGCGCCCGTGCGGCGCGGGTCGGCGCCGTCGACCTCGAAGATGTAGCCGTGGTCCTCGGCGTAGCCGCTCGTGCCGGCCTTGTCCTCGGTCTCCTCGCAGGTCAGCCAGGTGTTCCAGGGGGTCGGTCCGCCCGCGCAGTTCACGGCCGTACCGGCGATCGCGACCCGTTCCGACAGCACCCGGCCGCGGTGGTCCAGGGTGAGTGCCGTACAGCCGCCCTTGCCCTCCGGGTCGTAGGTCAGGCCGTCGACCACCGGGACCGGGACCCTGCCGGTGGCGCGGTTCTCGTGGTTGCGGACCAGGTGGACACGGCCGTGGCGGCCGGCGAAGGCGGCCATGCCGTCGTGGTTGGAGGGGACCGGCCCCTCGCCGGAGCGCAGCGGGTCGCCCTCGCGGGAGAGGACCTCGTAGCGGAAGCCCTTCGGCAGGTCGAGCAGTCCGTCGGGGTCGGGGACCAGGGGGCCGTAGCCGCTGTGGCCGAGGTCCTGGGCGGCGGCGGTGCCGGTGAAGAGTTCGGAGAGGGCGCCGGTGAAGGCGATGCCGATGCCGAGGGCACCGGAACGGGCGAGCAGCTGACGCCGTGTCGCGGGGGAGTCGGTGGTGGGCCCGGTTTCTGACATGGGGAAACCTTCCTGCTGGCGGACAGGAACTGTGACCCGGTCGTGTCTATCACCTGGTGCGGGTCCCGGGAACCACGCGCGTAGCACGTGTCACGGCCCGGGGCGGGGGCCGTCGGGCTCCGGGCGGGGTTCCGGCGCGTGGCCCGGTGCGGGCTGCTGGGCGCGTTCGAGGAAGCGGAGGAGTTCGACGGGGAAGGGCAGGACGAGGGTGGAGTTCTTCTCGGCGGCGACGGCCACGATGGTCTGCAGCAGGCGCAGTTGGAGGGCGGAGGG